>NZ_JBIUXX010000129.1:0-5371 GCF_044744235.1 Pseudomonas sp. NPDC087346 | reverse complement strand
GCTTCAGTTCATCGAAGCCAAAAGGAAGTTGAAAAAGAGGTGTTGACAGCAGCGTGTAACGCTGTAGAATTCGCCTCCCGCTGAAGAGAGATCTGAAGCGCAAGTGGTTGAAGTTGTTAAGGAAATCCTTGAAAACTTCTGAAAATAATCACTTGACAGCAAATGAGGCTGCTGTAGAATGCGCGCCTCGGTTGAGACGAAAGATCTTAACCAACCGCTCTTTAACAACTGAATCAAGCAATTCGTGTGGGTGCTTGTGGAGTCAGACTGATAGTCAGAAAGATTATCAGCATCACAAGTTACTCCGCGAGAAATCAAAGATGTAACCAACGATTGCTGAGCCAAGTTTAGGGTTTTCTCAAAACCCAAAGATGTTTGAACTGAAGAGTTTGATCATGGCTCAGATTGAACGCTGGCGGCAGGCCTAACACATGCAAGTCGAGCGGAAGAGAGAAGCTTGCTTCTCAATTCAGCGGCGGACGGGTGAGTAATGCCTAGGAATCTGCCTGGTAGTGGGGGACAACGTTTCGAAAGGAACGCTAATACCGCATACGTCCTACGGGAGAAAGCAGGGGACCTTCGGGCCTTGCGCTATCAGATGAGCCTAGGTCGGATTAGCTAGTTGGTGGGGTAATGGCTCACCAAGGCGACGATCCGTAACTGGTCTGAGAGGATGATCAGTCACACTGGAACTGAGACACGGTCCAGACTCCTACGGGAGGCAGCAGTGGGGAATATTGGACAATGGGCGAAAGCCTGATCCAGCCATGCCGCGTGTGTGAAGAAGGTCTTCGGATTGTAAAGCACTTTAAGTTGGGAGGAAGGGCAGTAAATTAATACTTTGCTGTTTTGACGTTACCGACAGAATAAGCACCGGCTAACTCTGTGCCAGCAGCCGCGGTAATACAGAGGGTGCAAGCGTTAATCGGAATTACTGGGCGTAAAGCGCGCGTAGGTGGTTTGTTAAGTTGGATGTGAAATCCCCGGGCTCAACCTGGGAACTGCATTCAAAACTGACAAGCTAGAGTATGGTAGAGGGTGGTGGAATTTCCTGTGTAGCGGTGAAATGCGTAGATATAGGAAGGAACACCAGTGGCGAAGGCGACCACCTGGACTGATACTGACACTGAGGTGCGAAAGCGTGGGGAGCAAACAGGATTAGATACCCTGGTAGTCCACGCCGTAAACGATGTCAACTAGCCGTTGGGAGCCTTGAGCTCTTAGTGGCGCAGCTAACGCATTAAGTTGACCGCCTGGGGAGTACGGCCGCAAGGTTAAAACTCAAATGAATTGACGGGGGCCCGCACAAGCGGTGGAGCATGTGGTTTAATTCGAAGCAACGCGAAGAACCTTACCAGGCCTTGACATCCAATGAACTTTCCAGAGATGGATTGGTGCCTTCGGGAACATTGAGACAGGTGCTGCATGGCTGTCGTCAGCTCGTGTCGTGAGATGTTGGGTTAAGTCCCGTAACGAGCGCAACCCTTGTCCTTAGTTACCAGCACGTCATGGTGGGCACTCTAAGGAGACTGCCGGTGACAAACCGGAGGAAGGTGGGGATGACGTCAAGTCATCATGGCCCTTACGGCCTGGGCTACACACGTGCTACAATGGTCGGTACAAAGGGTTGCCAAGCCGCGAGGTGGAGCTAATCCCATAAAACCGATCGTAGTCCGGATCGCAGTCTGCAACTCGACTGCGTGAAGTCGGAATCGCTAGTAATCGTGAATCAGAATGTCACGGTGAATACGTTCCCGGGCCTTGTACACACCGCCCGTCACACCATGGGAGTGGGTTGCACCAGAAGTAGCTAGTCTAACCTTCGGGAGGACGGTTACCACGGTGTGATTCATGACTGGGGTGAAGTCGTAACAAGGTAGCCGTAGGGGAACCTGCGGCTGGATCACCTCCTTAATCGACGACATCAGCTGCTCCATAAGTTCCCACACGAATTGCTTGATTCATTGAAGAAGACGAAAGAAGCAGCCCGAAATTGGGTCTGTAGCTCAGTTGGTTAGAGCGCACCCCTGATAAGGGTGAGGTCGGCAGTTCGAATCTGCCCAGACCCACCAATTTTGTGTGGGAACCTGTAGAAATACGGGGCCATAGCTCAGCTGGGAGAGCGCCTGCCTTGCACGCAGGAGGTCAACGGTTCGATCCCGTTTGGCTCCACCACTACTGCTTCTGAAGTTTGAAAGCTTAGAAATGAGCATTCCATCAATGTGATGGTGAATGTTGATTTCTAGTCTTTGACTGGTTCGTTCTTTAAAAATTTGGGTATGTGATAGAAAGATAGACTGAACGTTACTTTCACTGGTAACGGATCAGGCTAAGGTAAAATTTGTGAGTTCTCTTAATTGAGAAATTCGAATTTTCGGCGAATGTCGTCTTCACAGTATAACCAGATTGCTTGGGGTTATATGGTCAAGTGAAGAAGCGCATACGGTGGATGCCTTGGCAGTCAGAGGCGATGAAAGACGTGGTAGCCTGCGAAAAGCTTCGGGGAGTCGGCAAACAGACTTTGATCCGGAGATGTCTGAATGGGGGAACCCAGCCATCATAAGATGGTTATCTTGTACTGAATACATAGGTGCAAGAGGCGAACCAGGGGAACTGAAACATCTAAGTACCCTGAGGAAAAGAAATCAACCGAGATTCCCTTAGTAGTGGCGAGCGAACGGGGACTAGCCCTTAAGTGGCTTTGAGATTAGCGGAACGCTCTGGAAAGTGCGGCCATAGTGGGTGATAGCCCTGTACGCGAAAATCTCTTAGTCATGAAATCGAGTAGGACGGAGCACGAGAAACTTTGTCTGAATATGGGGGGACCATCCTCCAAGGCTAAATACTACTGACTGACCGATAGTGAACTAGTACCGTGAGGGAAAGGCGAAAAGAACCCCGGAGAGGGGAGTGAAATAGATCCTGAAACCGTATGCGTACAAGCAGTGGGAGCCCACTTTGTTGGGTGACTGCGTACCTTTTGTATAATGGGTCAGCGACTTATTTTCAGTGGCGAGCTTAACCGAATAGGGGAGGCGTAGCGAAAGCGAGTCTTAATAGGGCGTCTAGTCGCTGGGAATAGACCCGAAACCGGGCGATCTATCCATGGGCAGGTTGAAGGTTGGGTAACACTAACTGGAGGACCGAACCGACTACCGTTGAAAAGTTAGCGGATGACCTGTGGATCGGAGTGAAAGGCTAATCAAGCTCGGAGATAGCTGGTTCTCCTCGAAAGCTATTTAGGTAGCGCCTCATGTATCACTGTAGGGGGTAGAGCACTGTTTCGGCTAGGGGGTCATCCCGACTTACCAAACCGATGCAAACTCCGAATACCTACAAGTGCCGAGCATGGGAGACACACGGCGGGTGCTAACGTCCGTCGTGAAAAGGGAAACAACCCAGACCGTCAGCTAAGGTCCCAAAGTTATGGTTAAGTGGGAAACGATGTGGGAAGGCTTAGACAGCTAGGAGGTTGGCTTAGAAGCAGCCACCCTTTAAAGAAAGCGTAATAGCTCACTAGTCGAGTCGGCCTGCGCGGAAGATGTAACGGGGCTCAAACCATACACCGAAGCTACGGGTATCATCTTAGGATGATGCGGTAGAGGAGCGTTCTGTAAGCCTGTGAAGGTGAGTTGAGAAGCTTGCTGGAGGTATCAGAAGTGCGAATGCTGACATGAGTAACGACAATGGGTGTGAAAAACACCCACGCCGAAAGACCAAGGTTTCCTGCGCAACGTTAATCGACGCAGGGTTAGTCGGTCCCTAAGGCGAGGCTGAAAAGCGTAGTCGATGGAAAACAGGTTAATATTCCTGTACTTCTGGTTATTGCGATGGAGGGACGGAGAAGGCTAGGCCAGCTTGGCGTTGGTTGTCCAAGTTTAAGGTGGTAGGCTGGAATCTTAGGTAAATCCGGGATTCTAAGGCCGAGAGCTGATGACGAGTCATCTTTTAGATGACGAAGTGGTTGATGCCATGCTTCCAAGAAAAGCTTCTAAGCTTCAGGTAACCAGGAACCGTACCCCAAACCGACACAGGTGGTTGGGTAGAGAATACCAAGGCGCTTGAGAGAACTCGGGTGAAGGAACTAGGCAAAATGGCACCGTAACTTCGGGAGAAGGTGCGCCGGTGAGGGTGAAGGACTTGCTCCGTAAGCTCATGCCGGTCGAAGATACCAGGCCGCTGCGACTGTTTATTAAAAACACAGCACTCTGCAAACACGAAAGTGGACGTATAGGGTGTGACGCCTGCCCGGTGCCGGAAGGTTAATTGATGGGGTTAGCTAACGCGAAGCTCTTGATCGAAGCCCCGGTAAACGGCGGCCGTAACTATAACGGTCCTAAGGTAGCGAAATTCCTTGTCGGGTAAGTTCCGACCTGCACGAATGGCGTAACGATGGCGGCGCTGTCTCCACCCGAGACTCAGTGAAATTGAAATCGCTGTGAAGATGCAGTGTATCCGCGGCTAGACGGAAAGACCCCGTGAACCTTTACTATAGCTTTGCACTGGACTTTGAATTTGCTTGTGTAGGATAGGTGGGAGGCTTTGAAGCGTGGACGCCAGTCTGCGTGGAGCCAACCTTGAAATACCACCCTGGCAACTTTGAGGTTCTAACTCAGGTCCGTTATCCGGATCGAGGACAGTGTATGGTGGGTAGTTTGACTGGGGCGGTCTCCTCCTAAAGAGTAACGGAGGAGTACGAAGGTGCGCTCAGACCGGTCGGAAATCGGTCGTAGAGTATAAAGGCAAAAGCGCGCTTGACTGCGAGACAGACACGTCGAGCAGGTACGAAAGTAGGTCTTAGTGATCCGGTGGTTCTGTATGGAAGGGCCATCGCTCAACGGATAAAAGGTACTCCGGGGATAACAGGCTGATACCGCCCAAGAGTTCATATCGACGGCGGTGTTTGGCACCTCGATGTCGGCTCATCACATCCTGGGGCTGAAGCCGGTCCCAAGGGTATGGCTGTTCGCCATTTAAAGTGGTACGCGAGCTGGGTTTAGAACGTCGTGAGACAGTTCGGTCCCTATCTGCCGTGGACGTTTGAGATTTGAGAGGGGCTGCTCCTAGTACGAGAGGACCGGAGTGGACGAACCTCTGGTGTTCCGGTTGTCACGCCAGTGGCATTGCCGGGTAGCTATGTTCGGGAAAGATAACCGCTGAAAGCATCTAAGCGGGAAACTTGCCTCAAGATGAGATCTCACTGGAACCTTGAGTTCCCTGAAGGGCCGTCGAAGACTACGACGTTGATAGGTTGGGTGTGTAAGCGCTGTGAGGCGTTGAGCTAACCAATACTAATTGCCCGTGAGGCTTGACCATATAACACCCAAGCAATTTGCGTCGAAAGGCCAGATTGCGGTGTGTGAAGACGAAA
>NZ_JBIUXX010000128.1:0-5853 GCF_044744235.1 Pseudomonas sp. NPDC087346 | reverse complement strand
AAATAAAGATACACACTTACACTACACCAATCTATACAGATATCAAAACACATATCCACCAGGTGGCATAAGTCGAGAACTTGTAACCGCGACGGTATTCGAACTTGTCTACCGCTTTCATCAGACCGATGATTCCTTCCTGGATCAAATCGAGGAATTGCAGGCCACGGTTGGTGTACTTCTTGGCGATCGAGATCACCAGACGCAAGTTCGCTTCAACCATCTCTTTTTTCGCGCGGCGGGCCTTGGCCTCACCGATCGACATGCGACGGTTGATGTCCTTGATTTCAGCGATGGTCAAACCTGTTTCGGTTTCCAGCGCGGTCAGCTTCTGCTGGCAACGGATGATGTCCGGCTGAACACGAGCAATGGCTTCGGCGTACTTGCTTTTGCCTTTGGCCAGAGCGTCGGACCAGCTTTCGTCGACTTCGTTACCCGGGAACTGACGCAGGAAATCGGCGCGTGGCATACGTGCATCACGTACACACAGTTGCATGATCGCGCGCTCTTGCTGACGCAGACGATCCAGGGCACCGCGAACACGCTCGACCAGGCCTTCGAATTGCTTCGGCACCAGTTTGATCGGCATGAACAGCTCGGCCAGTGCCAACAACTCGGCAATCGTTGCCTTATTGCTGCGACCGTGCTTTTTCAGGGCCTTGCGGGTGATTTCCATCTGGTCGGCGACTGCACCAAAACGCTGGGCAGCGATAACCGGATCAGGACCGCTTTCGGCTTCTTCTTCGTCATCGGAAGATTCGGCTTCATCTTCTTCGGTATCGTCGTCGGCCTTGGCGGCTTTCGCCTCGACTGGCGGCGGCACTTCGGCAGGCGGCGCAATGCCGTCGTCCGGGTCGATGTAACCGCTCAGGACGTCGGACAGGCGACCACCTTCGGTGGTGACGCGAGTGTACTCGGAAAGAATATGGTCGACCGTGCCAGGGAAGTGCGCGATTGCGCTCATCACTTCACGGATGCCTTCTTCGATACGTTTGGCGATTTCAATTTCGCCTTCACGAGTCAGAAGCTCGACTGTACCCATTTCACGCATGTACATGCGCACCGGGTCAGTGGTGCGACCGATATCGGTCTCCACCGCTGCCAGCGCGGCTGCTGCTTCTTCCGCAGCGGCCTCGTCGGTATCGGCGTCGGCCAACATAAGGGCGTCCGCATCCGGAGCACTCTCGTGAACGGGGATCCCCATGTCGTTAATCATGCGGATGATGTCTTCCACCTGCTCAGGATCTGAAATATCCTCGGGCAGGTGGTCGTTGACCTCGGCGTAAGTCAGATACTTCTGCTCACGACCAAGCTTGATCAACTCAATAATACGAGACTGTTGCGCTTTTCCGGACATAACACCCTATCCACTGAAGGTCTTGGCGGGCAAAAAACAAGCCGAGGATTATACCTGAGCTATGACCTCACGCGCCAGTTGAGGTCGGGCTTGATGCGGAAACATTGCGACTTAGAAGGTCGCGCAGTTGATTTTTCTCTTCGATACTCAGTTCGCTTTGACGGGCTTTCCTGAGTAACTGTTCAAGATTTCGCTCGCGTTGGCGGGCTGACAAGCTAGTAATGGTGTCGAAAAACTGTTGTTCAAGGTTGTCACCGTCAATCAGCCATTCCTTTTCTGCCAATGCCTTTAACAGGCGTCCCTGTTCAGTGCCGTGCCATCGCGCGATCAACTGAAATGAGTTTAGCTTGGGATTCTTCTGTACGGCTTCGAGCAGCGCCACAAGTAGCTGGGCGTTGGTCTGATTTTCGTCCGCAATGTGCCCGGCGTCTTCGACGCGCTCGGCCAGTTGCGGGTGATGAAGCAGTGTTCGCAGGGCAGTCAGGGTCGGCGACTCGACGCCAATCGGCGTGCGCTGGCGTTGCGGTTGATCGCGATCACCGCGCTTGCCGTTCTTGTCCCATGGCTTTTTGTCCCACTTCTTGCCGCCGGCACCGGGTTTCTTCGGCGTCCATTCCTGCTGCGGCGCATACATGTCCTGCGCCTGCGGCTGATGGTAGTCGCTGTAGTCCGGCATTGCGTCGTAATCGATGCCCGGATCGTAGGCGGGCGGCGCTTCCTGCGGCGCACCTTGCGCGAGCTGACTGACGGTCTCGCTGCTCAGGCCGGTGATTTCGGTCAGGCGCTGACGCATCAGAATGCGCAGGTTGGCGCCCGGCACTTTATCGATCAACGGTGCGGCGAGGGTGGCCATATGGGCCTTGCCTTCGAGCGAGCGTGGATCGGACTCTTCGGTCAGTTGCTGGAAGAAATAGTCCGCCAGCGGCTGCGCATGCTGGTTGATCCGGGCGCGGAAGGCATCGGTGCCCTCGGCGCGGACCAGGGTGTCCGGGTCTTCGCCCTCGGGCAAAAACAGGAATCGCGCCCGGCGCCCGTCTTGCAGGCAGGGTAGCGTTGCTTCCAGTGCGCGCCACGCGGCATTGCGGCCGGCCTGGTCGCCGTCGAAGCAGAACAATACGTTCGGCACGACGCGGAACAGGCGCTTGAGGTGTTCTTCGCTGGTGGCAGTGCCAAGCGTCGCGACGGCATTTCGCAGGCCTTGCTGGGCGAGGGCGATGACGTCCATATAACCTTCGACGACGATGATTTCATCGAGGTTGCGATTGTTCTTGCGTGCTTCATAGAGGCCGTAGAGTTCCTGGCCTTTATGGAATACCGGGGTTTCCGGTGAGTTCAGGTATTTCGGTTTGTCGTCGCCAAGCACTCGACCACCGAAGGCGATGATCCGCCCGCGGGTGTCGCGGATCGGGAACATCACGCGATCGCGGAAGCGGTCATAGCGTTTGCCGGTTTCGGCGTTCTCGATCAGCAGGCCGGCGTCGACCATGGCTTTCTGTTGCAGGGTATCGCTGCTCAAGTGCTTGAACAGGTTGTCCCAGCCCGGCGGCGCGAAACCAAGGCCAAAGTCCCGTGCAATCTCGCCGGTCAGGCCGCGGCCCTTGAGGTAATCCACTGCGGCTTTGCGCGATGGATGACTCTTGAGTGACTGCCGATAAAAGTCGGCGGCGGCGGTGAGCAGCGGATACAGCGGTGAATCCGTCGGCTGTCGCGGCTTGTGCGGGCGACCGCTTTCCTCGCGAGGAATCTCCATGCCGGCGGCTTTGGCCAGATCTTCGATGGCCTGGGGGAAATCCAGGTTGTCGTGATCCATGAGAAAACCGAGCGCGTTACCGCCCGCGCCGCAGCCGAAGCAATAATAGAACTGCTTGTCGGGGCTGACGCTGAAGGACGGGGTTTTCTCTTTGTGAAACGGGCAGCAGGCGGTGTAATTCTTGCCAGCCTTCTTCAATTGCACGCGCGAGCTGACCACGTCGACGATGTCGGTGCGGTTCAGCAGGTCGTCAATGAAGCTCTGGGGAATCAGCCCGGCCATGGCGTACTCGTCGTCTGTGCTGCAATAAGTCCGATGCGAAGGTTGTCGGACGCGGGTCGATGTTTGAAGCGCGCAAAATGTGCGGCTCGACCGGTGTCGTCTGCGTAATCGCTGTCGGGAAGTGTATCTGCCGAAAATCCACTGACGTTAGTACCAATCAGTTTTCGACTATTTGAAAGTGTTGCGCTGAATCCGCTGACGGCCGGTTAAGGGCCTCGGATAGCTCAATAAAGCGGGCACGCATGCAGGTGCCTTGGGCTGATCGTCGTGAGAGGAATCAGTGGGTGTGCTCGTCAGTAGCCTTGAAAGGCTCGTCAGAAAAGACGTGCACCGCTGGCAAAAGAGCCAGGTCTGACGTGTGAAGCAGATTCGTCTCGGTCGCGTGTGCGGCTTCGACGGTGAAGCATCAAGCGTTTTACGCAAATGCCATTAGCCCGGCTGAGAGCCGGGCTTAGGCAAAGAAGCTTGCTACGAACGTCTGTGTATTAGTACAGACGAACGGCGCGGCGCTGTTCGCGCTGAACTTTCTTGGCGTGACGCTTAACAGCGGCTGCTGCTTTGCGCTTACGCTCAGAAGTTGGCTTCTCGTAAAATTCGCGGCTACGAACTTCAGCCAGTACACCGGCTTTTTCGCAGGAGCGCTTGAAACGACGCAGAGCTACGTCGAAGGGTTCGTTCTCTTTAACTTTGACGGCTGGCATCCAGAGCTACCTTCATTCATTACCGGGGTCAACATCCTCGCGGCAAAAGAGCACTTGAAGACGTCGGTTTTTAAGGGTTGCGGATGTTAACCCCTCATCGCTCGGAATGCAAAGCCTCTGATCGAAAACCGCTGGTCGGGGCCTCACTCGGGGACTATTATGCGCGCCTTCGAATTCAGCCTAAACAAGGCGCAAACCCATGCTAGTACTGGGATTAGAAACCTCCTGCGACGAAACCGGCGTCGCATTATATGACAGTGAACGTGGCCTGCTGGCCGACGCATTGTTCAGTCAGATCGACCTGCATCGCGCCTATGGTGGCGTGGTGCCGGAGCTGGCCTCGCGTGATCACGTCAAGCGCATGCTGCCCTTGATTCGTCAGGTGTTGGCCGAGGCCGACTGCGTGCCGACCGAGATCGACGCCATCGCCTATACCGCGGGTCCTGGCCTGGTCGGGGCGTTGCTGGTCGGTGCTTCCTGCGCTCAGGCTTTGGCGTTTGCCTGGGGCATTCCGGCGCTCGGTGTACACCACATGGAAGGCCATTTGCTGGCGCCGATGCTGGAGGCGCAGCCACCGGAATTCCCGTTCGTCGCTTTGTTGGTCTCCGGCGGTCATACGCAGCTGGTTCAGGTCGATGGCATCGGCCAATACACCTTGCTCGGCGAGACGCTCGACGACGCAGCCGGTGAAGCGTTCGACAAAACCGCGAAGATGATGGGGCTCAATTACCCCGGTGGTCCGGAAATCGCCAAACTGGCGGAGCAGGGCGTCGCAGGACGTTTCACCTTTCCGCGTCCGATGTGTGATCGACCGGGACTGGATTTCAGCTTCAGCGGCCTGAAAACCTCCGCGCTTAACACCTGGCAGCAATGTGTCAGCGCCGGGGACGACGGCGAACAAGCCCGTTGCGACATCGCTCTGGCGTTCCAGCAGGCCGTGGTGGAGACTTTGACCTTCAAGTGCAAGCGAGCCCTGAAGCAGGCCGGCATGAAGCGTCTGGTGATCGCTGGCGGCGTCAGCGCCAACAAGGCGTTGCGTGTTTCGCTGGAAAAAATGCTCGGCGACATGAAGGGCGATGTGTTTTATGCGCGTCCGGAGTTCTGCACCGATAACGGCGCGATGATCGCGTTCGCCGGATGCCAGCGTTTACAGGCGGGTCAGCACGAAAGTCTGGCGATCAGCGTGCAGGCGCGCTGGCCGATGGAGCAGTTGTCGGCGCTGTGACGAGCGGTGTTCATGGACGGCATTTAAAAATGCCGTTCGCGCCCGGCAAACAGGTCGCGTAGATTGCCGCGATGGCGCCAGACGATCAGCAGCGTCAACGCGCTCATCGGCAGCAACGCCTCGGGTTCTTGCCAGGCGAGCAGTGGCAAGGTCAGCGGCGTGGCAATCAGCGCCGCCAGCGAGCTGGTGCGGGTCAGGTAGAACGTCAGCAGCCAGGCGCAAACCGCCAGCAGCGCGGCGGGTGGATACAGGCCCAGCAGCATGCCGGCAGCGGTGGCGACACCTTTGCCGCCGCGAAAACGGAAATACAGTGGGAACAGGTGACCGATCACGGCGCAGACGCCGATCCAGGCCTGATCCTGCAGCGACAGGCCGATTGCCGAGGCGAGCAGCACCGGCACCAGGCCTTTGCACAGATCACCCAGCAGGGTCAGGATCGCGAGTTTGCGACCGGCCAGGCGCAGCATGTTGGTGGCGCCGGCATTGCCCGAGCCACTCATTCGCGATCCTGACCCTGCTGGGTGATCTGTGCAAAGGC
>NZ_JBIUXX010000127.1:1060-5877 GCF_044744235.1 Pseudomonas sp. NPDC087346 | reverse complement strand
GAGTCCGCCGACAATCTGCTGTGGGGCAACAAGGTCATCAGCAACAAGCGCCACGGCATCCGTATTCGTAACAGCGTGAACATTCGCCTCTACGAAAACATCGCCATGGCCAACGGCCTGACCGGCGTCTACGGCCACATCAAAGACCTGAGCGACACCGACCGTGACATCAAGCTCGACCCGTTCGATGCCCAGGTGTCGCTGATCGTGGTTGGCGGTGAACTGGCGGCCAATGGCAGCGGCCCGCTGTCGATCGATTCGCCCTTGAGCGTCGAGCTGTATCGCGTATCGATGCTGGCGCCGACCAAATCCAGTGGCATCAGCTTCAACGGCATCCTCGGCGAGCGCCAGGATGAAATTCTCGACTTGCTGGTACGCCAGCAGAAAGCCGTGCTGATCGACCCTGTCGAACGCCAGACCGAAATGCGGGACTGAGGATAATTCTATGCACCCACACATGATCAAATTACTCAGCCTGTCGGCCCTGACCCTGGGCGTTCTGGCGGCCAGCAATGGCGCCCGCGCCGATGAAACCAGCGCTGCCACGCCGCCGAAGTTCAGCGCCGAGCCTTGCTGCAACCTGTGCCCCGCTGCGCATGACGCGAAGAATTACACCACGCGTTATCAACAGAACTTCACCACGCTGGTGCAGGCCCAGGGCGACTGGTTGTTCCGGACTCAGGAAGACCTGCGCACCGAATTCAACACCAGCCCGGCCGGCTACAAACGCCTGCAACAGCTGCACGATGCGTTCAAGGCCAAAGGCGTCGAACTGGTGATCGTCTATCAGCCGACCCGTGGCCTGGTGAACCGCAACAAGCTCAACCCGCAAGAAAAAGCCGCGTTCGATTACGAGAAAGCACTGGGCAACTACAAGACCATGCTCGGCCGTTTCGCGCAGATGGGTTACGTGGTTCCGGACCTGTCGCCGCTGACCAACGAATCGCTGCCGGACACTCTGCCCGCCCACGATTTCTACTTCCGTGGCGACCAGCACTGGACGCCATACGGTGCGCAGCGCACGGCGAAAATCGTTGCCGAAAAGGTCAAACAGATCCCGGCCTTCGCCGATATTCCCCAGCGTGAATTCGAGACCAAACGCTCCGGGCGCATGGGCAAGACCGGCACCCTGCACAACATGGCCGGGCAGCTTTGCGGCACCAGTTACGCGATCCAGTACATGGACCAGTTCACCACCGAACCGAAGGGCGAAGCTGGCGACGGCGATCTGTTCGGCGATTCCGGCAACCCGCAAATTACGCTGGTCGGCACCTCGCACAGCGGCAAGAACTACAACTTCGCCGGCTTCCTCGAAGAGGCGATTGGCGCCGACATTCTCAACGTCGCGTTCCCCGGCGGTGGTCTGGAAGGTTCGATGTTGCAGTACCTGGGCAGCGACGAATTCCAGAAGACTCCACCGAAGATTCTTATCTGGGAATTCTCGCCGCTGTATCGCCTCGATCAGGAAACCATCTATCGCCAGATGATGTCTCTTCTCGACAACGGCTGCGAAGGCAAAGACGCACAGATGACCGGCAGCACCACCCTCAAGGCCGGCACCAAACAAGAGTTGTTGGTCAACAGCAAGAACCTGAACCTGCAGAACAGCAGCCATCAGGTCGACATCCGCTTCGCCGACACCTCGGTGAAAACCCTGCAAGCCACCCTCTGGTACATGAACGGTCGCCACGAGGACATCATGATCGAGAAACCGGAAACCTCCGACACCGACGGTCGTTTCGCCTTTGAGCTGCGCACGGACGAAGACTGGGCCTCGCAAAACCTGCTGGCGGTCGAAGTCCAGGGCCCTGAAGCGGGCGCCGCGCCACAGAAAGTCGAAGCGAAAATCTGCAAACGCAACGTATTCCCGGGCGCTGGGCAACAAACCGCTCAGGCCGGGCAATGAGGTCTGCTATGCGAAATCCGAAATTGAAAGCCTTTTTGGCACCCACCCTGTTGAGCCTGGCGATGTTCGCTGGAGCCACTCAGGCCGCCGCGCCACTGCGTCCACCTCAGGGCTACTTTGCGCCTGTGGATAAATTCAAGACTGGCGACAACAGCGAAGGCTGCGATGCGATGCCGGCGCCGTATACCGGTCCGCTGCAATTTCGCAGCAAATACGAAGGCTCGGACAAGGCGCGCTCGACACTGAATGTGCAGTCGGAAAAAGCCTTCCGCGACACCACCAAAGACATCACCACGCTGGAACGCGGCACCGCCAAACGGGTGATGCAGTTCATGCGCGACGGTCGCCCGGAGCAGCTTGATTGCACGCTGAACTGGCTGACCGCGTGGGCCAAGGCTGATGCATTGATGTCGAAAGACTTCAACCACACCGGCAAGTCGATGCGCAAATGGGCGCTGGGCAGCATGGCCTCCTCGTACATTCGCCTGAAGTTCTCCGACTCGCATCCGCTGGCTCAACACCAGCAGGAAGCGCAGTTGATCGAAGCCTGGTTCAGCAAAATGGCCGATCAGGTAGTCAGCGACTGGGACAACCTGCCGCTGGAAAAAACCAACAACCACTCGTACTGGGCCGCATGGTCGGTGATGGCGACCTCTGTCGCGACCAACCGCCGCGACCTGTTCGATTGGGCGGTCAAGGAATACAAAGTCGGCGCCAATCAGGTCGATGCCAACGGTTTCCTGCCCAACGAACTCAAGCGCCAGCAACGCGCCCTCGCCTATCACAACTACGCCCTGCCGCCACTGGCGATGATCGCCAGTTTCGCTCAGGTCAATGGTGTGGATTTGCGTCAGGAAAACAACGGCGCGCTGAAACGTCTGGGTGATCGAGTGTTGTCCGGCGTTAAAGACCCGGATGAGTTCGAAGAGAAAAACGGCAAGAAGCAGGACATGACCGACCTGAAAGAGGACATGAAATTCGCCTGGCTCGAACCGTTCTGCACGCTCTACACCTGCGCGCCGGATGTGCTGGAGAAGAAGCACGGCATGCAGCCGTTCAAGACCTTCCGCCTCGGTGGCGACCTGACCAAGGTCTACGACCCGTCCCACGAAAAGGGCAACAAGGGTTCGTAAGCCAAACCCAAAACCCCTGTAGGAGCTGCCGAAGGCTGCGATCTTTTGATCTGGCCTTTTAAAGATCAAAAGATCGCAGCGTGCCGCAGCTCCTACAGGGGGTCGGCGTCAGGTTTGAGATTTGAGTTGGCCCTCCGGTTTTACGTGGGGGGTTTGGGGGGGCTTTGGCCCTTGACTGTTGGTTCAAACATGGAGAGATCGGGATGGTATTTTCATCCAACGTGTTCCTGTTTCTGTTCTTGCCGATCTTTCTCGGCTTGTACTATCTGAGCGGGCAACGCTATCGCAATCTGCTGCTGCTGATCGCCAGCTACGTGTTCTATGCGTGGTGGCGGGTGGACTTCCTGGCGTTGTTCGCCGCCGTCACCCTGTGGAATTACTGGATCGGCCTCAAGGTCGGCGCCGCTGGCGTCAGAACCAAACCGGCGCAGCGCTGGCTGTTGCTCGGCGTCGCAGTGGATCTGTGCATCCTCGGCTACTTCAAGTACGCCAACTTCGGCGTCGACAGCATCAACGCGATGATGACGTCGGTCGGCCTGGAGCCGTTCATCCTGACTCACGTGCTGTTGCCGATCGGTATCTCGTTCTACATTTTCGAGTCGATCAGCTACATCATCGACGTCTATCGCGGCGACACCCCGGCCACCCGCAACCTGATCGACTTCGCCGCGTTCGTGGCGATCTTCCCGCACTTGATTGCCGGCCCGGTCCTGCGTTTCCGTGACCTCGCCGACCAGTTCAACAACCGCACGCACACCCTCGACAAATTCTCCGAGGGCTGCACGCGGTTCATGCAAGGTTTCATCAAAAAGGTGTTTATCGCCGACACCCTCGCGGTGGTCGCCGACCATTGCTTCGCCCTGCAAAACCCGACCACGGGTGATGCCTGGCTCGGCGCACTGGCCTACACCGCGCAGCTGTATTTCGACTTCTCCGGTTACAGCGACATGGCAATTGGTCTGGGCTTGATGATGGGTTTCCGTTTCATGGAAAACTTCAAACAGCCGTACATCAGCCAGTCGATCACCGAGTTCTGGCGCCGCTGGCACATCAGCCTTTCCACCTGGCTGCGTGACTACCTCTACATCACCCTCGGCGGTAACCGTAAAGGCACGCTGATGACCTATCGCAATCTGTTCCTGACCATGCTCCTCGGCGGTCTGTGGCACGGCGCGAACATCACTTACATCGTCTGGGGCGCCTGGCACGGCATGTGGCTGGCAATTGAAAAAGCGCTGGGCCTGAACACTTCGCCGCGCAGCCTCAACCCGATTCGCTGGGCGCTGACCTTCCTGCTGGTGGTCATGGGCTGGGTGATCTTCCGTGCCGAGAACCTGCACGTTGCCGGGCGCATGTACGGCGCGATGTTCAGCTTCGGCGAGTGGTCGCTGTCAGAACTCAATCAGGCCAGCCTCACCGGTCTGCAAGTGGCAACACTGGTGGTGGCTTACGTGACGCTGGCGTTCTTCGGTCTGCGTGACCTCTACACCAATCAACCGCCGGCCAAGACCAAACCTGAAGTCAACGTCGAGGCCGATGGCCCTGCCACTGCGACCCCGGGAATGATCAAGGCAGCCCCCGGCGAAAACCCGGCGAGCATCCACGAGCCTGGCTACACCGTCGGCGTCGAAGCCCAGGTGCAAGCGGCGTACTGGAGCGCGAACTGGTCACGCTACGTGATGCGCGGCCTGATCCTGCTGCTGTTCATCGCCTCGATTCTCAAACTCTCGGCGCAAAGCTTCTCGCCGTTCCTTTACTTCCAGTTCTGAGGGATCTGA
>NZ_JBIUXX010000127.1:0-1050 GCF_044744235.1 Pseudomonas sp. NPDC087346 | reverse complement strand
CATCGCGCTGTTTCTGGTGACCTTGCTGGTGCTCGGTCTGTGGTCGGTGCGCAGCTTCTTCGGTTTCAGCACCAATGCCGACGCAACGGTGCTCAACGGTCGCTGGACCAAAGCCGTTGAAACCCACTACGACGACGAGTTTCCGATCAAGCGTCTGGGCACCAATCTCTGGGCCGCGCTGGATTTCAAACTGTTCAACGAAGGTCGTCCGGGCGTGGTGCTCGGTCGCGATCAGTGGTTGTACAGCGATGAGGAATTCAACCCGATCGTCAACGAAGAGCTGAACCTGCAAGGCAACTACGCGCTGGTCGAAGGCGTCCGCCAGACCCTGAAAGACAAAGGCGTGAAACTGGTGATGGCGATTGTTCCGGCCAAGGTTCGCCTGTACCCGGAGCATCTGGGCGAAGTGAAACCGGCGAGCATCCACGCCAACCTTTATCAGGATTTCCACGCCCGGGTTGCCGCCGACAAGATCCTCGCCCCTGACCTGCTCAAGCCGCTGCAACAGGCCAAGCAGAACGGTCAGCAAGTGTTCCTGCGCACCGACACCCACTGGACGCCGGAGGGGGCCGAGGTTGCGGCGAATACCCTGGCAAAAACCATTGCCGACAAATTCCCGCTCAGCGGCGAGCCACAGCGCTTCGTCACTACGCCTGCGGAAAAGGTCACGCACAAGGGCGATCTGCGCCTGTTCCTGCCGCTTGATCCGCTGTTCGAAAACCTGATGCCGGCGCAAGAACCGCTGCAAAAACGCAACACCGTGGCCGCCGCCGAGCAGCCTGCCGGTGACGACGCTTTGTTCGCCAACAGCGAAGTGCCGGTCGCACTGATCGGCACCAGCTACAGCGCCAACCCCAACTGGAACTTCGTCGGTGCGCTCAAGCAAGCGCTGCACAGCGACGTGGTCAATTACGCCGAAGACGGCCACGGCCCGATTCTGCCAATGCTCAGCTACCAGAAAAGCGATGACTTCAAGAACAGCCCGCCACAGGAGATGATCTGGGAGTTTCCTGAACGATATCTGACAGTGAACAACGAAATCTGCGACGC
>NZ_JBIUXX010000126.1:0-5986 GCF_044744235.1 Pseudomonas sp. NPDC087346 | reverse complement strand
GCGGTGAGTAGCGTCATTCAGTTTGGTAACGAACTGCAATCGGCGCTGCTGCAACGCGATAACGAGTACATGACGTTGTTGGTGCAGACCCAGCAGCAACAAATTTCTACGCTGACGCAAGAGATTCAGGGTGACAACATTGCCTCGCTGAACTTCGGCATTGCCGCGTCGACCGCGGCGCTGCAAAGCGCGAACACCCGTTTGGCGCACTATACCGGCCTGCACAATAACTGGATTTCCAGTAGTGAGCAGAGTTCGATGGACCTGCGTGTGGCGGCCGGCGCCTTGAATGCGGCGTCGCTGATCAGTAATTTGGTGGGCGCTGCGGTGGAAATGGCCCCCAACACCTTTGGTTTGGCCTGTGGTGGTTCGAGATGGGGTGGTGCGGCACGTGCGGTTGGCTATGGGCTGCAAGCGACGGCCACGATTCTGGAAACCTCCGCTCAGCGGCTGGATATCAGTGAGCAATACCGTCGTCGACGCGACGAGTGGCTGATGCAGAAGGAAAATGCTGACTTCGAAGTCAAGCAGCTGACCGCGCAAATCGCCTCACAGAATCAACAGTTGGTGATGGCTCAGAAGCAGAAAGCGTTGTATGCCCAGGAGCTGAGCAATATGCAGGCGCAATACACCCTGCAAACCACGCGCTTCACGGGCCTGGAGTTGTTTAACTGGATCACCGGGCGCCTTTCTTCGCTTTACTACCAATTGTATGACAGCGCGCTGGCGCTCTGTCTGACCACGAAAGCGGCGTTGGCACGCGAGATTGGTGAAATCAACACCGCGAGTCTGTTCACCACTCCAGTGTGGAACGATCTGTACCAAGGGTTGCTGGCCGGTGAAAGCCTGCAACTGCAACTGCAGAAAATGGAGAACACGTATTTGCGCATGGACAAGCGCGGCCTGGAGATTCAAAAAACCGTTTCGTTGAATAGCCAGATCACGCGAGCCGACAGTAAGAAAAGTTTCTCGGTGCTTCTGCAGGGCGCGCTCTCGGGTAGTCCAGTGGTGGCGACGGGCGGCGTTGTGATCAAAACCGTGAACAGCGACAAGCTGGTCATTGAACTGGATGTGGCCTCGCTGAAGTTGAACGGTGCTTATGGCAGCACGGGCAAGGTCGGGCGTTTCAAAAACATCAGTGTCACGCTGCCGGCTTTGCTGGGGCCTTATCAGGATGTAGAGGCCACCTTGGGCAGTGGCACTGGCAACTATGTCGCGCTTTCTCGCGGGCTTGATGATTCTGGGGTCTTCACGGTTGATTTTAATGATCCCAAATACTTGCCGTTTGAAGGGGATACCACCAACACCGGCACGTTGGTTTTGACGTTCTTCAATGCTGGCACGGGACAGGTACAGCGCAAGCTGGTGGAAAGCCTGGTCGATGTCATTTTCCAACTCCGCTACACCCTCAAAGGGTACTGACAGTGGAGGCGTGCCAGGGGGTTAACCCCTGGCACGCAGTGAAAAATATCCCGTACATTTTGAGGACAATTTATGGACACCCGTCAGAACACATCCGTTGAAGTGGCTCAGCCCTCGTTGCCAAAAGGCGGTGGCGCGATCCAAGGCATGGGGGAAGCATTGGGGAGTGTCGGGATGACCGGTATGGTCAGCCGCACGCTGGCCTTGCCCATCACCCAAGGACGAGGATACGCCCCCACGCTGTCGTTGAACTACAGCAGCGGGGCTGGTAATGGCGCATTTGCGATGGGCTGGGGCCTCTCGGAGATAGCGATCCGTCGTCGTACCAGTCATGGCACGCCTCTGTATCAGGAGGACGATACCTATTTGGGGCCCGATGGTGAGGTATTGGTGCCGGAAATGGGCGCCGATCAGGCCGTGATCACCACCCGGCGCTACGTTTATGGTGCGTTGGAGCTGGGGTTGACGTATCTCGTCACGCGTTATTTTCCTCGCGTTGAAGGGGCGTTTACCCAGATCGAGCGTTGGCGTCAGGCCCCCACCCCCACCAGTACCAAAGATGACTTCTGGTTGCTGCGCACAGCGGATGGTCAACTCCATTGTTTGGGTAAGTCCCCCGAGGCCCGTATTGCCGATCCCAAACAGCCGGATCACACCGGCGTCTGGCTGCTCGAAGAGTCGGTGTCGGTGACCGGAGAGCATATTTGCTATCGCTACAAGAGTGAAGACGCCATCAATTGTGGCATGGGCGGTCAAGAAGCTTCTCGCTCACACAGCGCCGCTCGTTATTTGCAGTCTGTTAAGTACGGTAACGTCAATAGCTATGCGCCCCTTTACGCGTGGGGCAAGGCAGCACAGGCCCCAGCCTGGCTGTTCAGCGTGGTGTTCGACTACGGTGAGCGGACACTCGATCCCCTGATCGCCCCCGCGATGGCGACGACCAGTCAGTGGCCCTGCCGTGAGGATTCGTTTTCTGACTACTCATTCGGCTTTGAGGTGCGTACGCACCGTTTGTGCCGGCAGGTGTTGATGTTTCACCACTTTGCGCAGGAGCTGGGACAGGCGGATACGCTGGTTTCTCGACTGCTGCTGGAGTATCAGCAGTCGCCACAGCTGTCTCAGTTGGTCGGCGCGCAAGTCCTGGCTTATGAGCCGGATGGAACGGTTCGATCCCTGCCCCCCGTGGATTTTTCGTACAGTACTTTTTCGTCCAGCGTCTCCCCGACCGGTTATGCGCAATTGACGTCGTTCCCGGGCCTAAATGATGGCCAGCGCTATCAATTGGTGGACCTGTTGGGAGAAGGTTTGGCCGGGGTTCTCTATCAAGAAGGCAATGACTGGCGCTATCAGGCGCCAATTCGCGGCACGCAAGGCCCCGATGCGGTCAGTTACGCGCCCTGGCAAGCATTACCGCAACTGCCTTCGCTGTTGCCTGAGGGCAATGAGCGCAAAGCGCTCGTGGACCTGATGGGCACCGGTCGCCTCAACTGGCTGGTTGCGCAGCCAAGCTTGGCGGGCTACTTCACGTTGAATGCGGATCAACGCTGGAGCAATTTCATTCCTTATCCGGCGTTTCCCATCGAGTTCCTGCATTCCTCTGCACAGATGGCTGATCTGGTCGGGGCCGGTGTACCGGACCTGGTATTGATTGGCCCCAAAAGTGTGCGCGTGTACGCCAATAACCGAGAGGGGGGGTACGGTGCCGGGCAAGACGTCGTCCATGACGGCGATGATCGCTTGCCGAGTCAAGCGGGTGATCGAGCCTCACTCGTTGCTTTCAGTGATGTGCTGGGTTCCGGCCAGCAGCATCTGGTTCAGATTCGTTATAACCAGCTTACCTGCTGGCCCAATCTGGGGCGCGGCGTGTTCGGCAAGCCGTTGACGCTGGCCCAGTTGCCGTTTGACGGGGAAACGTTTGACCCTTCCAGGGTTTTTTTGGCCGATCTCGATGGCTCCGGGGCCAGTGATCTCATTTATGCCGAGTCCGACCGCTTTCTGATTTTCCTGAATCAGTCCGGCAACGGGTTTAATGGCGACCCCCTGATTTTGCCAATGCCTGCCGGAGTGCGGTTCGACCAGCTGGATCAAGTCAGTTTCGCCGACATCGCAGGCACGGGGACGACCTCGTTGATACTGACGGTGCCCCATGCCGCTCCCCGGCACTGGCACTACAGCTTTGCCACCACCAAGCCCTATTTGCTGGTGTCAGCCAACAACAACCTCGGAACGGACACCCGCTATACCTACCGCAGTTCCGCACAGGAGTGGCTCGATGAAAAACAGGCATCGCCTGGCAGTGTCTGTCAGCTGCCCTTTGCCATGCCGGTTGTCTCGACACAAAGCATCCAAGATGAGATCAGCAGTAATCGCCTGACGCAGCAATACCGCTATCGACACGGCGTCTATGATGGCGTCGAACGCGAGTTTCGTGGTTTTGGCTTCGTCCAGCATGAGGACACGGAGCGACTGGCTTTGGCGACCGCAGAGGATCTGCCGGTAGCTGCGTCGGCGCTGACTAAAATCTGGTACCACACCGGACAGGAGGGTGAGCCGCTGTTTGGCGCAGCGCCCTATAGCGACCCGGCGGTATTTGGTCTGGAGGCGCCACGTTTCACCCGATTGAATGCCGCGACGGGGCAGGATGAGCCTCTGACGTCGATTAACAGTGCCACCCAGCGTCAACTCTCTCGTGGGTTGAAAGGCAGCGTGCTGCGCACCGAGATTTATGGGACGGATGCCAGTCCCCAGCAGGGCATTCCGTACAGCGTTCAGACCCAGCGGATGCAGGTCCGCCTGCTTCAAGACGCGGTTTCGCCTGATGCGTTCCGCGTCGTCTTGCCGATGGTGCTGGAGCAGTTAAACGTCGGCTATGAGCGCATTGCCGGTGACCCCGCCGTTCGCCAGCAAGTGACCCTGCAGAGCAATGAGTTTGGGGTCCCACTCTGGAGTGTTGAGGTCAATTACCCCCGTCAACCCAAACCCGTCACCAATCCTTACCCAGGGACGGTCCCGGATGCCCTATGGGCGAGCACTTATGACGAAGGCCAAACGCCCCTGCGCCTGAGCGAAAGCCGAAGCCGCGTCTATAACCTGACAGCCACTGATACCTGGAGGCTGGGTTTGCCGTATCAGCAACGGCACAATGTGCTGACGTACGCGGCGGGGTACGGTTGCTACCCACTCAACCGCAATGGCTTGAGTTACGAAACGCTGAGCGCTGCGGACAGCCTGATCGGCACCACACGGGCGCGCACCTTTGCCGGGCAAAGCGTCACGTACTATTTTAATGCGTCAGGTACGGACGTACTGCCTGCGGGCACCCTCCCTGCGGCGTTGGCATTGGTTCATCATCAGGAAACCGCTGAACTCGACAATGAGTCGCTCAAGGCGTACGTGGGGCTTTCAAACCTGGATCTAGCGACGGCATTACCCGCCGCGGGTTATTTACAGGGCCAAAAGGTGCTGGGTGAGCCGACAGACCTGAACCCCGTTATTTGGGTGATCCCCAGCGGTTACACCACGTATGTCGACGCGGGCAACTGGCTGGCGTTCTATCGGCCCAGATCGACGCGAAGCAGCCTGCTCGTGGCCCCCCAAACGTTCACCTATGATGCTTATAGCTGCGCCGTGACGTCAGTCACTGACGGTGTGGGCAATCGCAGGCAGGTGTTTTACGATTATCGTTTCCTGACGCCCAATCGCATCATTGATCCGAACGACAATACCCAACAAGTGCTGTTCGACGCCCTGGGGCGGGTGGTCGCCACTTCCGCCTATGGCACCGAGTTGAATGAGGCAGGTAATTCAATCGCCGTTGGGTTTTCGCCGTTGGCAAAATTTGATCCTCGTCAGTCTGCCTTGGGGAGTATCGATGCGGCACTGGCAGCGCCCGCGTTGGCTGTTCAGCAAGCGGCGCAGGTCTATCTGTATGATTTTTATCGGTGGATGGGGGCGCTTTCCAACGACGTGTTCAGCGGGCTGTCATCGTCCGATCAAGGGGCGGAACTCAAGCGTGGGTTGCAGCGTAATTTCCTTCTGACGTTTGACGGTCGACTACGCTCGCGTGCTTATGCCTGGGCGCGTTCAGGTGTACCGATGGCGGGCGTTAGCGAGGCGTTGCGCAGCGTGATTAACGGTGTCAAACGCCAGCCGGTGCAGGCTGCAAAACTCCTGGCCGATCAATATCCAGGTGCCAGTGCTGCCGCGCAGATCAGGATCTCACTGTCGTTTTTTGATGGCTTTGGCCGAACCTTGCAAGCCAAACAAAAATGTCCGCCCGGGCTGGCCTACGTTGTCAACACCGATGGCACTCTGGCGTTTGAGGCTGGCAAACCCGTCGAACGCGATACCGGTACGGCACCGCGCTGGGGGGTGTCCGGACGTACCGAATACGACAATAAAGGCCAACCGACTCGAACCTACCAGCCGTATTTTATTGACCGGCCGATCTACGTCGACGATGCGAATGTTCGGCAGTGGGGCTATGCCGATACGCATTATTACGACCCGGTGGGCCGTGAGTATCAGGTCATGACGGCGCTCGGCTACTGGCGACGTACGCGCT
>NZ_JBIUXX010000125.1:5438-6158 GCF_044744235.1 Pseudomonas sp. NPDC087346 | reverse complement strand
AACTGCTGGCCAGCGGTAAGTCGGTACGTTTCCTGGTGCCCGACGCGGTCCTGGCCTACATCGATGCGCACGATCTATATCGTGCGTCGAACTGAACAAGGCGTGCTTCACTGATACGAATCAACGTGTCTCCAAGCCGCCGAATACATGAGCAAAACGAGTTTTATATGACTGACAAAGACGTAGCTAAAGTAAAGCGCAAAGGCACATTCAAGAGTGCGCCGCTGCCAGAACCGGTCAACACCAACGAGCCATTGAAGGGTGACGAGCTGGTCAAGCTGGCCGTAGCCGCCCTGGAAGACGTCAAGGCGCAAGACATTCAGATCATTGATGTGCGCGACAAGCAAAGCATCACTGACTACATGATCATTGCGACCGGTACTTCCAACCGCCAAATCAACGCGATGCTCGACAAGGTTCGCGAAGAAGTCAAAAAGCAGGGCGCCAAGCCGCTGGGCGAAGAAGGCAAGGGCGACAGCGACTGGGTGCTCCTCGACCTGGACCTGGTGATCGTGCACATGATGACCGCCTCGGCTCGTCAGTTCTACGACCTGGAACGCCTGTGGGCCGGTGCCGAGCAAAGCCGTGCGGCCGACGCCAAGCACCACAGCCCGGAAAACACCCACGAGCATTTCACCAAGCTCAACAAAGACCAGCTGTAAGGGATTGCTGTGCGACTGCGACTGATCGCCGTGGGTGGAGCGCTGGCGAGATAGGTGG
>NZ_JBIUXX010000125.1:0-5428 GCF_044744235.1 Pseudomonas sp. NPDC087346 | reverse complement strand
GGTATTGAGCGGAATTTCCACCAGTTCCAGCGCCAGCTCGGACGGCAGAAGGCTGGGATGAATATGCCAAGCGGCGTCCGTCCGAGCTGGCGCTGGAACTGGTGGAAATTCCGCTCAATACCCGTGGCAAGAATGCCGACGTGGCCCGCTTCATCCGTCAGGAAGGCGAAGCCATGCTGGCCAAGGTCGGCCCGAACGAGCGGATCGTAACCCTCGAAGTCCATGGCAAGCCCTGGAGCACCGAGCAACTGGCGGTCGAACTCGACCGTTGGCGGCTGGATTCGCGCACGGTCAACTTCATGGTCGGTGGCCCGGAAGGGCTGGCGCCGGAAGTCTGTGCGCGGGCTGACCAGCGCTGGTCGTTGTCGCCGCTGACCTTGCCGCACCCGCTGGTGCGAATCCTCATCGGCGAACAGCTGTACCGTGCCTGGACCGTGTTGTCCGGTCACCCTTACCACAAGTAATCCAGCCCTCATGTCTCAGCCGATCCGCATCAAGGACCACGAAAAAGACGCACGTCTGGTGCGTAGCCGCGTCGTGTTCGGGGCCATTGCGATCGTGTTGCTGATCGGCGTGCTGATTGCGCGGCTGTATTTCCTGCAGGTGATTCAGTACGACTATCACTCGACGCTCTCGGAAAACAACCGGGTCCATGTCCAGCCGATTCCGCCGACCCGTGGGTTGATTTTCGACCGCAACGGCGTGGTGGTGGCGGACAACCGCCCAAGCTTCAGCCTGAGCATGACCCGCGAGCGTTCCGGCGACTGGCAGCAGGTGCTCGACGTCATCGTCGAGGTGCTGGAGCTGACGCCCGAGGACCGGGTGATTTTCGAGAAGCGCATGCGTCAGGGGCGCCGGCCGTTTGAGCCGGTGCCGATCCTGTTCGAGCTGACTGAAGAGCAGATCGCCCGCGTCGCGGTGAATCAGTTCCGTCTGCCAGGCGTGGAAGTGGTTGCGCAACTGGTTCGTCACTATCCGCAGGGTGCACATTTTGCGCATTCGGTGGGTTACATGGGGCGGATCAACGAGAAAGAGCTGAAAAGCCTCGATCCGGTCAATTACAGCGGCACCCATCACATCGGCAAGACCGGCATTGAACGCTTCTACGAGCCGGAATTGCATGGCCAGGTGGGTTACGAGGAAGTCGAAACCAACGCTCGGGGCCGCGTGTTGCGCGTGCTCAAGCGTACCGATCCGATTCCCGGCAAGGACATCGTCCTGAGCCTGGACATCAAATTGCAGGAAGCCGCCGAAGCTGCATTGGGCGGACGGCGTGGTGCCGTGGTGGCGCTGGACCCAAGCACCGGCGAAGTGCTGGCGATGGTCAGCCAGCCAAGTTTTGACCCGAACCTGTTCGTCACCGGGATCAGCTTCAAGGCCTACGCCGAGTTGCGTGATTCGATTGATCGACCGTTGTTCAACCGCGTGCTGCGCGGTCTGTATCCGCCGGGTTCGACGATCAAGCCAGCTGTGGCGATTGCCGGGCTCGACTCTGGCGTAGTGACAGCATCGACCCGAGTGTTCGACCCGGGTTACTACATGCTGCCCAACTACGACCACAAATACCGCAACTGGAACCGCACGGGTGACGGCTTTGTCGATCTCGACACGGCGATCATGCGTTCCAACGACACCTACTTTTATGACCTGGCGCACAAGATCGGTATTGATCGGCTGTCGGCCTACATGAACAAGTTCGGCATCGGCCAGAAGGTCTCGCTGGACATGTTCGAAGAGTCGCCCGGGCTGATGCCTTCCCGCGAATGGAAACGTGCAACCCGCAAACAGGCGTGGTTCCCGGGTGAAACACTGATTCTCGGGATCGGTCAGGGCTACATGCAATCGACTCCGTTGCAACTGGCGCAAGCCACTGCGCTGGTGGCGAACAAAGGCGTGTGGAACCGGCCGCATCTGGCCAAATCCCTCGAAGGGGTGAAGCCGGTCGATGAAAACCCGATTCCGGACATTGTCCTGCGCGATCCGTCGGACTGGAACAAGGTCAACCACGGCATGCAGCAGGTCATGCACGGCGCTCGCGGCACTGCACGCAAAGCGGCCATCGGCGCGCAATACCGGATCGCCGGCAAGTCGGGTACGGCGCAAGTCGTCGCGATCAAACAGGGTGAGAAGTACGACCGCTCCAAGGTGCAGGAACGCCACCGCGACCACGCCTTGTTCGTCGGTTTTGCCCCGGCCGACAACCCGAAAATCGTGGTGTCGGTGATGGTCGAGAACGGTGAATCCGGTTCCGGCGTCGCCGCGCCAGTCGTGCGTCAGGTCATGGATGCCTGGCTGCTGGATCAAGACGGACGTTTGAAGGCCGAATACGCCGGACCAATCAGTGCGGAGGCTACGGCCCAGTGATGAATAACTTCGATCGCATGCTCTCCAGTGAGGATGTGATGCGCCGCCGCGCGACTCTGCTGCAACGGTTACACATCGATGGACCGTTGCTGATCCTGCTGCTGATCCTCGCGGCCGGCAGCCTGTTCGTGCTGTATTCGGCGAGCGGCAAGAGCTGGGATCTGCTGGCCAAGCAGGCCACTTCGTTCGGCATCGGCCTGGTGTCGATGATCGTCATCGCCCAGCTTGAGCCGCGTTTCATGGCGCGTTGGGTGCCGCTGGGTTATGTGGTCGGGGTGGTGCTGTTGATGGTGGTGGACATCATGGGCCACAACGCCATGGGCGCCACGCGCTGGATCAACATCCCCGGAGTGATCCGCTTCCAGCCCTCGGAATTCATGAAGATTCTGATGCCGGCAACCATCGCCTGGTACCTGTCCAAACGTACTTTGCCGCCGCAGCTCAAGCACGTCGGGATCAGCCTGATGCTGATTGGCGTGCCATTTATTCTGATCGTGCGTCAGCCCGATCTCGGCACCTCGCTGCTGATTCTTGCGGGCGGTGCGTTCGTGCTGTTCATGGGCGGGCTGCGCTGGCGCTGGATACTCAGCGTGCTGGCCGCCGCTGTACCGGTGGCGGTTGCCATGTGGTTTTTCATCATGCACGACTATCAGAAGCAGCGAATCCTGACCTTTCTCGACCCGGAGAGTGATCCGCTGGGCACGGGCTGGAACATCATTCAGTCCAAGGCAGCTATCGGTTCCGGCGGCGTATTCGGCAAGGGCTGGCTGCTCGGCACCCAGTCCCACCTGGACTTCCTGCCGGAAAGCCACACCGACTTCATTATTGCGGTACTCGGCGAAGAGTTCGGTCTGGTGGGCATCTGCGCACTGCTGTTGATCTATCTGTTGCTGATTGGCCGGGGGCTGGTGATTACCGCCCAGGCACAAACGCTGTTCGGCAAATTGCTCGCCGGTTCGTTGACCATGACGTTTTTTGTTTACGTTTTCGTCAACATCGGTATGGTCAGTGGCCTGTTGCCGGTGGTGGGGGTGCCGTTGCCGTTCATTAGCTACGGAGGAACTTCGCTGGTGACACTGCTGTCAGCGTTTGGGGTTTTGATGTCGATCCATACCCATCGCAAGTGGATCGCACAGGTTTGAATAAGGTGAAGAGTTCAATGCAAGTAATGCGTGGCTGGGCGTCTCGATACGCGCCATGGGTCGGCCTGGTAGGCATCCTTGGTAGCGCGCAGGAAGCGCTGGCCGGCGATTACGAAGGTTCGCCGCAGGTGGCCGAGTTCGTCGGTGAAATGACCCGCGACTACGGTTTCGCTGGTGAACAACTGATGGCGGTGTTCCGCGAGGCACAGCGCAAACAGGCGATTCTCGACGCCATTTCCCGGCCCGCCGAGCGGGTCAAACAGTGGAAAGAATACCGTCCGATGTTCCTCACCGATGCGCGCATCGCCCGAGGTGTGGACTTCTGGCGTCAGCACGAGGCCACGCTGGCCCGCGCCGAGCAGGAATACGGTGTACCGGCACAAGTCATCGTGTCGATCATTGGCGTTGAAACGTTTTTCGGACGTAATACCGGTAATTACCGGGTGATCGATGCCTTGTCGACGCTCGGTTTCGACTATCCTCCCCGTGCCGAATTTTTCCGCAAGGAACTGCGTGAGTTCCTGCTGCTGGCCCGCGAAGAACAGGTCGATCCATTGACCCTCAAAGGCTCTTACGCCGGGGCGATGGGCCTGCCGCAGTTCATG
This sequence comes from Pseudomonas sp. NPDC087346, assembly GCF_044744235.1. Classification (NCBI taxonomy): domain Bacteria; kingdom Pseudomonadati; phylum Pseudomonadota; class Gammaproteobacteria; order Pseudomonadales; family Pseudomonadaceae; genus Pseudomonas; species Pseudomonas sp. NPDC087346. The sequence goes on along the minus strand of NZ_JBIUXX010000125.1, from coordinate 1,317 downwards.
CCGAGCAGTTTTCGCGCCTATGCGGTGGATTTCGACGGTGACGGCCACATCAATATCTGGAACAACCCGGATGATGCGATCGGCAGCGTCGCCAGCTATTTCAAGCGTCACGGCTGGGTTGCCGGCGAGCCGGTGGTCAGTCGGGCGGACGTGCGGGGCGATCAGGTCGACGAAGGTCTGACCACCGGCATCGAGCCGACAAAGACTGTCGGAGAGTTGCGGGCGCTGGGCTGGTCAAGTCATGATGCGCTGCGCGATGATATGCCGGTTACTGCATTTCGCCTCGAAGGCGATAACGGCCCTGAATACTGGATGGGCCTGAAGAATTTTTACGCGATCACGCGTTATAACCGCAGCGTGATGTACGCCATGGCCGTACATCAACTGTCTGAACAGCTGGTACAAGCACGGGGCGTCAAGTAATGCGGGCATTGCCTAACAATAAACCCCTGAAGCTGGTGGCATTTGCTGCGTTGGCAGTATTGGTCGTCAGTTGCTCGACCAGCCGTTCGCCAGCGCCGAAAACATCCTCTACCGCTGTGCGTGCGCAGCCGGGCCTGGACATCAACCGTGCGCACAAAGATGGCGCGCCGTGGTGGGATGTCGATGTTTCGCGCATTCCCGATGCCACGCCGACCCTGCACACCGGGGCTTACAAAGCCAACCCGTACACCGTGCTGGGCAAGACCTACTTTCCGTTGCAGGAATCCAAGACCTACGTCGCCTCCGGCACTGCGTCCTGGTATGGCACCAAGTTTCACGGTCAGAACACCGCCAATGGCGAGGTCTATGACCTGTACGGCATGAGTGCCGCACACAAGACATTACCGCTGCCGAGTTACGTTCGGGTGACTAACCTGGACAACAACAAGAGCGTGATCCTGCGCGTCAACGACCGTGGACCGTTCTACTCGGATCGCATCATCGATTTGTCCTACGCTGCCGCGAAGAAACTCGGTTACGCCGAAATCGGCACGGCGCGGGTCAAGGTCGAAGGTATCGATCCACAAACCTGGTGGGCAGCGAAGGGCCGTCCGGCGCCTCTGATGCTCAACGAGCCACAAGTCGCGCAGAACAGCGGCCCGACGATCACCGCATCGGCGGGCACCGTCGAGCAATGGACTCCGCCGCCGCAGCAACACGCCGCGGCCGTCGTGCCAGTGCAGATCGATGCAAAAAAAAACGCTTCTGCAACAGCGTCTGGCCAGTATCTGCAGGTGGGCGCGTTCGCCAACCCGGACGCTGCAGAACTCCTGAGGTCGAAGCTCAGCGGGATGGTGAGCGCTCCGGTGTTCTTCAGCTCGATCGGGCGCAATC
>NZ_JBIUXX010000124.1:0-6287 GCF_044744235.1 Pseudomonas sp. NPDC087346 | reverse complement strand
CACCCGTAGCGTGGTCGATACCTGTCTGGAGGTGGCCCATGGTTGAGAATCAGAAAGCCATGCCACAACCGGAAATGCGCCGCATCCGTCGCATCCACTTCGTCGGTATCGGCGGCGTGGGTATGTGCGGTATCGCCGAAGTGTTGTTGAACCTGGGCTACGAAGTCTCCGGTTCCGACCTCAAGGCGTCGCCGGTTACCGAGCGTCTGGAATCGTTCGGCGCGAAAATCTTTATCGGCCACCGTGCCGAGAACGCTGCGACCGCCGATGTGCTGGTGGTGTCGAGCGCCGTCAACACCTCCAACCCGGAAGTTGCGACCGCCCTTGAGCGCCGCATTCCGGTGGTACCGCGTGCCGAAATGCTCGCCGAACTGATGCGTTATCGCCACGGCATCGCCGTCGCCGGTACGCACGGCAAGACCACTACTACCAGTCTGATCGCTTCGGTGTTCGCTGCCGGTGGCCTGGACCCGACGTTCGTTATCGGTGGCCGTCTGAATGCTGCGGGCACCAATGCCCAGCTCGGCACCAGTCGCTACCTGATCGCCGAAGCCGATGAAAGCGACGCAAGCTTCCTGCACCTGCAACCGCTGGTAGCCGTGGTCACCAACATCGACGCCGATCACATGGCGACCTACGGTGGCGACTTCAATGTATTGAAGAAAACCTTCGTCGAGTTCCTGCACAACCTGCCGTTCTACGGTCTTGCGGTGGTGTGTCTGGACGATCCGGTGGTGCGTGAAATCCTGCCGCTGGTCAAGCGCCCGGCCGTGACCTACGGCTTCAGCGAAGAAGCCGACGTGCGTGCGATCAATGTCCGTCAACAAGGCATGCAGACCTTCTTCACCGTGCTGCGTCCCGATCGTGAGCCACTGGATGTGTCGGTGAACATGCCCGGCAACCACAACGTTCTCAATGCACTGGCGACCATCTGCATTGCCACCGACGAAGGCGTCAGCGATGAAGCCATCGTGCAGGGCCTGTCCGGGTTCCAGGGTGTTGGTCGACGTTTTCAGGTCTACGGCGAACTGCCGGTGGACGGCGGCAACGTGATGCTGGTCGACGACTATGGTCACCACCCGACCGAAGTCGCAGCCGTGATCAAAGCCGTACGCGGTGGCTGGCCGGACCGTCGTCTGGTGATGGTTTACCAGCCGCACCGATATAGCCGCACCCGCGACCTGTACGACGATTTCGTCAATGTACTGGCCGACGCCAACGTGCTGCTGCTGATGGAAGTTTATCCGGCCGGCGAAGAGCCGATCCCGGGTGCCGACAGCCGCAAGTTGTGCAACAGCATTCGCCAGCGTGGTCAGCTAGATCCGATCTACATCGAGCGTGGTGTCGATCTGGCACCGCTGGTCAAACCGCTGCTGCGGGCCGGCGACATTCTGTTGTGTCAGGGCGCCGGTGATATCGGAGGTCTCGCACCGAAACTGTTGAAGAGTGAGCTGTTCGCTGGCGCCGTGGCGGCGTCGGTCGAGGGGAAGTTGAAATGACTGCTGCCTACGCCAATCTGTTTTCCACCATCGCGCCGAAAGACTTCGGCCGCGTCGCCGTGCTGTTCGGCGGGATGAGTGCCGAGCGTGAGGTTTCGCTGAAATCCGGTAACGCCGTGCTCGAGGCGCTGCAAAGCGCTGGTGTGGACGCGTTCGGGATCGATGTGGGCAAGGATTTTCTGCAGCGTCTGCTGAGCGAAAAAATTGATCGCGCCTTCATCATTCTCCACGGTCGTGGCGGTGAAGACGGCAGCATGCAAGGCCTGCTCGAGTGCGCCGGTATTCCGTTCACCGGTAGCGGCATCCTCGCTTCGGCACTGGCCATGGACAAGCTGCGCACCAAGCAGGTCTGGCACAGTCTCGGGATTCCGACGCCGCGTCACGCCGTGCTGCGCAACGAAGCCGATTGTATTTCGGCGGTGACGGAACTGGGCCTGCCTTTGATCGTCAAACCGGCCAATGAAGGTTCAAGTATCGGTATGGCCAAAGTGAATTCCGCGTCCGAGCTAGTCGACGCATGGAAAGCGGCCAGTACCTACGATTCGCAAGTGTTGGTCGAGCAATGGATTCAAGGTCCGGAGTTCACCATCGCCACCCTGCGTGACCAGGTGTTGCCTCCAATCGCCCTGGGTACACCGCACACGTTCTACGACTACGACGCCAAGTACGTGGCTAACGATACCCAGTATCGAATCCCGTGCGGGCTCGACGCAGCCAAGGAAAAGGAACTCATGGATCTCACGGCCAAGGCCTGTGAGGCGCTGGGTATCGCCGGTTGGGGCAGGGCAGACGTGATGCAGGACGCCGAAGGGAAATTCTGGTTCCTGGAAGTGAACACCGCACCGGGCATGACCGATCACAGTCTGGTACCGATGGCCGCGCGTGCTGCCGGTCTGGATTTCCAGCAACTGGTACTGGCCATTCTGGCCGCCAGTGTTGAAGACGTTCGAGGTTAAGACGATGCAAGGCGCACAGCTCAGACATCAGCCACCCGCACCCGGCCGCAAGCCGGTGCCGCGGGGTGCCAGCCGAATGGTGGCGAAAGAGCCGATGTCCGCGCGCCTGCCGAAAGCCAACTTCGGTTTTCTGAAAAGTCTGTTCTGGCCGGTGCTGCTGGTAGTGCTCGGCTTTGGTACCTACGAAGGCGCACAGCGTTTGCTGCCTTACGCCGACCGGCCGATCACCAAAGTCGCGGTGCAGGGCGACCTGAGTTACATCAGTCAGCAAGCGGTGCAGCAGCGGATCGCTCCGTACACAGCGTCGAGCTTCTTCACCATCGACCTGGCGGCCATGCGTACCGAGCTTGAGCAGATGCCATGGATCGCCCACGCCGAAGTGCGTCGGGTGTGGCCGGATCAAGTGGTGATCCGCCTCGAAGAGCAACTGCCGGTGGCCCGTTGGGGCGACGAGTCTTTGCTGAACAACCAGGGCCAGGCGTTTACGCCCAAGGAGCTGGCGAACTACGAACATCTGCCACAGCTGTTCGGCCCACAACGGGCCCAGCAGCAAGTGATGCAGCAATACCAGGTGTTGAGCCAGATGCTCAGGCCGATGGGCTTCTCGATTGCACGTCTGGAATTGCGTGAACGCGGCAGCTGGTTCCTGACCACTGGCGCCGGCAGCTCCGGCCCCGGAATCGAGTTGCTGCTGGGACGCGGCAACCTGGTGGAAAAGATGCGCCGCTTCATCGCTATCTATGACAAGACGCTTAAAGACCAGATTACGAACATTGCGCGCATCGATCTGCGCTACGCCAACGGCCTTGCCGTTGGCTGGCGGGAACCTGTAGCGCCGACGACAGCCCAACCCGCTGTCGCAAAGAATTAAGAAGAGGCAGGACCCATGGCAAACGTGCAAAGCGGCAAAATGATCGTCGGTCTGGATATCGGCACCTCCAAGGTGGTGGCGCTGGTAGGCGAGGTCGCGGACGACGGCACGCTGGAAATCGTCGGGATCGGTACCCATCCGTCCCGCGGCCTGAAGAAAGGCGTGGTGGTGAACATCGAATCCACTGTGCAATCGATTCAGCGTGCGATCGAAGAAGCCCAGCTGATGGCCGGCTGCCGCATTCACTCGGCGTTTGTCGGCGTGGCCGGCAACCATATCCGCAGCCTGAACTCCCACGGCATCGTGGCGATCCGTGATCGCGAAGTCAGCTCGGCTGACCTTGAGCGTGTACTCGACGCGGCTCAGGCCGTGGCGATCCCGGCTGATCAACGCGTGCTGCACACCCTGCCGCAGGATTACGTGATCGATAACCAGGAAGGCGTTCGCGAACCACTGGGCATGTCCGGCGTACGTCTGGAAGCCAAGGTTCACGTAGTGACCTGCGCCGTCAACGCCGCACAGAACATTGAAAAATGCGTGCGTCGCTGCGGTCTGGAAATCGACGACATCATTCTTGAGCAACTGGCGTCCGCTTACTCGGTACTGACCGACGACGAGAAAGAGCTGGGCGTGTGCCTGGTCGACATCGGCGGCGGCACCACCGACATCGCAATCTTCACCGAAGGTGCTATCCGTCACACCGCCGTGATCCCGATTGCCGGTGATCAAGTGACCAACGACATCGCCATGGCGTTGCGCACTCCGACCCAGTACGCCGAAGAGATCAAGATCCGTTACGCCTGCGCCCTGGCCAAACTGGCCGGTGCCGGCGAAACCATCAAGGTGCCAAGCGTTGGCGACCGTCCACCGCGTGAGCTGTCGCGTCAGGCCCTGGCCGAAGTGGTCGAGCCGCGCTACGACGAACTGTTCACCCTGATTCAGGCTGAACTGCGTCGCAGCGGTTACGAAGACCTGATCCCGGCCGGCATCGTCCTGACCGGTGGTACGTCGAAGATGGAAGGCGCCACTGAACTGGCCGAGGAAATCTTCCACATGCCGGTACGCCTCGGTGTGCCGCACGGCGTGAAAGGTCTGGATGACGTAGTGCGCAACCCGATTTATTCCACTGGCGTCGGCCTGTTGATGTACGGCCTGCAAAAGCAGTCCGACGGAGTCTCGTTCTCCGGCATCGGCAGCCGCGACAGCTACAGCAACGAAGAGCCACAGGCGCCGTTGCTGGACCGATTGAAGAAGTGGGTTCAAGGCAACTTCTAAAGCTTTACCGCAACACCGCAACAAAAAGCAGTAGGCGAAAAAACTAGAGAATGTAAGGAGAGTGAAAATGTTCGATCTCGTAGACAACATCCCCGCAAGCCCGGTAATCAAAGTTATCGGTGTTGGCGGTGGCGGCGGCAACGCTGTCAATCACATGGTCAAGAGCAACATCGAAGGCGTTGAATTCATCTGCGCCAACACCGATGCTCAAGCACTGAAAAACATCGGTGCGCGGACCATCCTGCAACTGGGCACTGGTGTGACCAAAGGCCTTGGCGCCGGCGCGAATCCGGAAGTCGGCCGTCAAGCCGCTCTGGAAGACCGCGAGCGCATTGCTGAAGTGCTGGCCGGCACCAACATGGTGTTCATCACCACTGGCATGGGCGGTGGTACCGGTACCGGTGCTGCGCCGATCATCGCCGAAGTGGCCAAGGAAATGGGCATTCTGACCGTTGCTGTCGTAACGCGTCCGTTCCCGTTCGAAGGTCGCAAGCGTATGCAGATCGCCGATGAAGGCATCCGCATGCTCTCCGAAAGCGTCGACTCGTTGATCACCATTCCTAACGAGAAGCTGCTGACCATCCTCGGTAAAGACGCCAGCCTGCTGTCGGCTTTCGCCAAGGCCGACGATGTACTGGCCGGTGCCGTTCGCGGTATCTCCGACATCATCAAGCGTCCGGGCATGATCAACGTCGACTTCGCTGACGTGCGTACCGTGATGAGCGAAATGGGCATGGCAATGATGGGCACTGGCTGCGCCAGCGGTCCTAACCGTGCACGTGAAGCAACCGAAGCGGCGATCCGCAATCCGCTGCTGGAAGACGTGAACCTGCAAGGTGCACGCGGCATTCTGGTGAACATCACCGCTGGTCCTGACCTGTCCCTGGGTGAGTACTCCGACGTGGGTAGCATCATCGAAGCCTTCGCTTCCGAGCACGCCATGGTCAAGGTCGGTACCGTTATCGATCCGGACATGCGCGACGAATTGCACGTGACCGTGGTTGCTACCGGTCTGGGCGCGAAAATCGAGAAGCCTGTGAAGGTCATCGACAACACCGTTCACACCTCCATGGCTGCACAGGTGCAACAACCGGCACCCGCTCGTCAGGAAGCTGGCGCAGTGAACTACCGTGATCTGGATCGTCCGACCGTCATGCGCAACCAGGCTCAGGCCGGTGCTGCGACTGCCGCGAAGATGAATCCGCAAGATGACCTGGACTACCTGGACATCCCGGCTTTCCTGCGTCGTCAGGCCGATTGATGGAATGTATCAGGGCTATGAAGGTGATTGGTGTTCAGCAAAGGCATGGTCTGCTATTATCGCCAGCCTTTGTTGATACCAGTTCGCAATTTGCGCTGAAGCGGCCCAAGCCATGATTAAACAACGCACACTGAAAAATATTATCCGTGCCACAGGTGTAGGCCTGCACTCCGGGGAGAAGGTCTACCTGACCCTCAAGCCTGCGCCTGTCGACACTGGCATTGTGTTTTGTCGCGCTGACCTCGACCCTGTGGTGCAGATCCCTGCCCGCGCGGAAAACGTCGGTGAAACCACTATGTCGACCACGCTGGTAAACGGCGACGTCAAAGTGGACACGGTAGAGCACTTGCTCTCGGACTTTTGTGTTCTTTTGATCTATATAGTGTACTTCTTTCTCTGCTTGTGAGATGTTATGATGTTTGATT
>NZ_JBIUXX010000123.1:0-6302 GCF_044744235.1 Pseudomonas sp. NPDC087346 | reverse complement strand
GTTATTCCCCCCAAAGGGAAAACATAGTTTTTTCATGCGGTTTGTCGCTACTAAAATACCCCTCTTTGAGAGGGGTTTTTTTCAAACCTCGCGAGTGTCATTGCGCGTTATGGGTAATGTGGCAGCCTCGTGTTGGTGATTTAAAGGTGTAATACCTCTACGCACTCGTCTGGGGATGTGTTTGCCCGAACGCAAAGGCGTTGTGGACGATTTGGGGGGCTGAAGGAAACGCTCAGGGAATAATACTGCGCTGATGGGCTGGAGGGGGATAAGTGCGGCGTAGTGGGATGTGACGGCCAGATTTATCATGTCCGATACTTTCTTGAAGCACAGTGTGGTATATCCGACAGGCATAGGTAAAAAGGTCGTGCGAATTATCCAGAAAGATCTTCAGATTTGTCATTGTGCTATTGGGCATTGTATGGTAGGGGGGGGGCGGATCTACAGAAGTCAGGCAAAGGCGTAAGTGACGAATAAGACGTCAAGGCGTGCAGATTATACTGCCAGTAGCCAGCACTGTCCCTTTAAGTGACGTAGAGGTCATCTAATCCCGCACACGACGTTAAGTTGTTCTCGGCGTGTCTAGACCATGAATTGGTGCGATCGACTTCAGTTATACCCTTGCAATAATTGCTGGTGGCGCGCTGCGGTTTTTGGGCTGTTTATGTGTTTATGCCGTTCACGGTACGGTAAAATTCAGTTTTCGGATCATGGGCTCTATCGGCGTGTTGTCCGAGTAATTCTACTCCCAACTCAAGGTGTTCGTGATATCGGGCCGCTCGCATCTCGCTTATCTGTAGGTTTGCGAGTGGGGCCTGCTTGTTCACTAACGGTATCCCTCTGCATCAAACCGCGCGCCTCGCGTCTGTGCTGCTCGTCATCTTCCGGCATCATCGATGCGATGCTGCGTTTGGGCTGGGAGTGCTTTGTTCTTGGGTAAATAGCGTGAACTCGGCAGCACAACCCAAGTCGTTCATCGTCTCTGGGTCGATGCCTTAGGCGAAGCGGGAAACTAGGGTCCTGACTGATATCAGCGCATGCGCTCGTGATCTTCCGACATCAAGCGAGCGGTAGCTTTTTTAAAATGAAACTCTCCTGCTCAACGGTGTATTTCGAGCGTCCAACTCTTAATTTTTTTGGCTGTCAAATCGCACATGCGCATTTTCAGAGGCGCAATGTAGAGTCAAGCACGCCGAGCGAGTGGCACACTATGACATGGCTATAGCCTTGATCGTGCGAGGCATGCCGCCTTGCGTTTGAATTCAGCGGAAAAAGGACCGATGTTGCTTGGTCATTAGATACTTTAATTAGGAGTGTATTCCCGCTTAATCTGGGGGCATTATTAGATCGCAACACAACGCTGGCAAGATCGGCTCTGATGTTATGACGTGAGGGGCATGCCTCGGATTGGGCCTTTGGGAATAGCAAAACTGGCTCACCTAGAGATATTATATAGAGTTCTACTGGCCGCTGTTACAGCAGTTGTTTAGATCGCTGAAGAGGTGCCACGTAAGGTTATAGCTTGCCGAGTGTTTTCGAGTGATCGATTGATAAATATTTTTGGCTGAAAGCCCATTCTTCGTGATCGGGTCGGTTTCTCTTTTAACTAATAATAGGTGCCTATAGTCATTCCCGCCATCCAAGAAAATATTATTGTCTTTCACTTGGTGCCTTTGTCCATGGAAAAGATTACACCAGCAGAGATGGAGCGAAGGCACACCTGACGAATCCTATTCCGCTCATAACGGTATGTCAGGTGTGCTTCGTATTTATTATGTGAGCTCTAAACCCACAGCTATTTAATCGCGAGTTACGAAGAAGTGTTGCCGTCCTCCATGGATGGTGCTCGACTTAAAATAAGGTATGCGCTGAGCTATCATGAGGCTCGTGTGTGATGACCATGTTGTCGTTAGTACGAAGAGGGGAGTTTTTTTAGGATTCTAACAAGATACCCTCGGTTAACTTCAATGTAGCTACCCTCCTTCAGAGCCTTTACTATGGCCAGCGCATGGGATCTGGAAACGCCAGTGGTGGCACTTATGAAAAATATAATGGTGAATTTTTCTTTTATGCTGTTAGGTAGTGAAGCGATCCACTCTAGAGAGTTTTTTATTTGTTTATAGCTATCATTTGTGCACTGAGTCAGCCATTTATTTGATATCTCGCATGAGCTGCGTGTAACAAAATCGAATATCCCATTGACGAATTCAGGGTCAGGCACAGAGAATGAGATGGAGCTAATCGGAAGCTCGTAATATTTAGTTCGTGAAATGATTTTGTAGTATGTCAATTCTCTGGTGTCTTCTGGGACCAAGCTATCAAGCCAAACCATACCGCCAGCGCAAATTATGTTCATGGTCTTCTGACCCCCTACAATCATCTGCCAAGCGCCTTCTTCGACTAATATTAGTGCACGTTTGTCAATGGTGGATATTTTATCTCCTTCGTCTGCTACTCTAAATTCCCCGTACATTTTTATCCATGACTGTAAGTACTGGTTCGTCTCTCGGGGGATGGGGGCTACAGGAGTTTTGAGATTTTGGGAACTGGATACAGGCATTTTTATCTCCTTATTCGATGGAGCCTGGCTTAGTGCAACTGTTGATAAACACAGCGCTTTAAGACAGCCTTTCCCTCCCCCCTTTTCACGTAGCCTCTACAGAGGCACGTGGAACGCGCGACTGTAGTGCAGGGTTAATACGCCACAAATCAAATAAGAATTCAAGGGGCTGTCTGATATTAGACTGTGTCTCGAATTTTTTTGGACATGACTTGGCAAATTGTCCAGAAATTTGAATGTCAAAGTTCATTAAATGATGAGAAATGCATACATAGCCTCTGCACCCATGCAGTCCGTCATTACTCAAGTGCGGGCTCTACAATTCAGTCAGACAGATAAGAAAAATCCTACGCAAGCCTTCTCTTCCGGAGTTTCCTGCCGTTTCCTTGTCACTTCGAGTGCCACGTCAGGCATCGAGGGCCAGAGGGGAGGGCGTTCTGAATGTGATCCTTAGCCCAGTGTGTGAGGTGGCTCGTCGACGTTCGCCCGGGGCCGGGAGAGTGCCTTGCAGCATTCAGTGTGTTGCTTGCGCCTCGGGTCAAGCTGAGGATAATCAAACGGTGACCGGATTTTCAACTCCAACCATTACGCAGGTGCGCACGCTTTCAGCTAAAGAAGTCGTGGGTCCTCCCCCCGTGATTTTAAACCGCACTTAATTCATATCTTTCAGCGGTAAAACGATCTTTTCGTCTATGCACTAGGGCTCGGCGCACTACGTTGACAGGCTTGGGAGAGGAGGTAGAGCGCGCGATCGAACGTGCGAATGATGTGCTTGAAACTATACGGAATAAGTAAAGTATTTCGAGAGCATAACACGGGCGGTAGTATGGCCATAACTAGTAGCACAAATAAGTCACGAATGCTGGCCGGCTCCGCTATCAGACTCTACATTGCGAATAAAGAATAAGTTCACTATAAATGCGCTGTATGAGGGTGAGGTAGAGTAATGCGATGGGCGCGTTGAAGCGCTAGTTAAGTCCAGCAGTGCTCCGTACATGTTGTATGGTGAACTCGGTCGGCGTATTGCTATTGCTCTCTCGTAAAATGCACTAATTTTGAGGTGTCCGTATGGATACTAAATATATTGAGGAAATACTGATGTCGTGGATTTTTGTTTTGGTCGCTGCAGGTGGCGGCATATTGGGTCATATGATGCGCCGACTCGGGGCTCAACAACCTATTCGTGTTGGTGAAACGGTGTTGCAGGGGGTCGGTGCTGCATTTGCTGGGTATTTGGTTTTACTCGGTTGTCGTTCCCTTAACATTCCTCCAGACGCCGCAGGCGTCATTATTGGCTTGTGTGGCTGGTTGGGGGCGGACGCCACTCTCCTGCTGCTGCAGGACTATATTTATAAAAAGCTGAATATTAAAATGGTGCCGGACGATGAACAAAAGCCAAAATAAAACCTAACGGTAGATCGGCTATTAATAACTTGTTGGGTTTTCGTGGTATTCATGAGGTCGTTGTTTTTATGGGTCGTGGGTGCCATTTTGTTATAGTTGATAGTTTGGGCGGTGATGCTGGGGTGGGGGCTAGGCTCCCTGGCAAGCTAGATGCTTGCGAATTGATGCGGGTTTATATCCGAAAAGCTGATGGGCTGTTCGACTTGAAAGTAGTGAGACTGAAATTTCATAAACGATATAAACATAATATGTGATCACGCTTTCAAACTGCAGGTACTGCGAATGGGGCTATACGTCGTTTGATGGCGTGTTGGTCGCTATTTTCGAGATGAATTGATTAAAGTGCTGAGTCGTGCGTGTACTGCAGCATTGCAATGCTCTAGAGCTTCTCCTTGTGCAGGACCGGAAACAGAAGCTGCATCTAGTGATCACATAGTTAAGTAAGGAGTCGTTCACAAACAACCTGTCACCGCCTTAATTGTTAAAAAACGCACACAAGGCGCGTGAATTACGTTAGCTCATGTGAAGCAGGTCGTCATACCTAGAAAAGGTATGATGCCAAAATGCTTGCCATGTGTCTGGATAGTTTATCTATACGGATTTAGTCTGGGAGTTACATGGCGGGGGTGGATTAATTCAGATATCAACGCAAGTAACTATCGTGAGTTTCCGAGATGTTGGCATTCGGCTTGGTCATCATCCGCAATGGGTGCATCTTGTATATACCTACTGCTCCGTAGTCTGGTTGGGCATCCCGATGGATTGCCGTTTAGCTGAAGACGGGCGTTTTGAGTTTATATGTGCCGGATCAACGATGGTCACAAGGTACGGTGAGCGATTGGCCTTTTTTTGATTAGTGCGGTCTGGACGACTCTACAGTCTCTTCGAGTCTGCGTCCGGTCCTACGGCTGCGTGGTCGGCGACGAGCCTTGAATTTTCTGCCTCGCGATTGGATATCAGTGAGCTATAGCGTCGTCGGCGTGCGGACTGGTGATTCAGGAGGAACATACTGATTCAAAATTCAATCAACTGGCGGCGCCAAATAGAGCCAGCGAGTCAACAGCTCGCGATGGCCGAAAAAAGACGCTGTCTGTCCAGGTGCTGGCCCATGTGTGGGTCGGCAATACACCCATGCTACTCATGCGATTGATGAGGGGACTGTGTAACTGGATGATGTCCGAATACTTCTCGTCGCTTTACTACCCAGCGGCATGACAGGCCGCCTGCGATGCGTCTGACACCCCAATCGGCCTTGAGCCACGACATCGGGGGAGATCACACCGTCAGTCAACTCATCACACGGATGTGGAGTGATTTCTACCCAGGGCCGCTGGCCGGGAAGCTTGCAGTTGGAGCTATAACAAATGGAGAGCATTTATTTGCGTACGAACAAGCGTGGTCTGGAGATTCAAAAAATTATTTCGCTGAATACCCAGATTACACGAGCCGAGAGCAGTCAAAGTTTCTCGGTGCTGCTGAAGGGTGCGCTCTCGAATAGTCCGTCGGTCAGCACGGGCGGCGTCATGATCAAAACGGCGAACAACGACCAGTTGGTCATTCAACTGGAGCTGGCGTCGCTCGATCTAAACGGTGCTGATGGCAGTGCCGACAAGTTCGAACGTTTCAAAAACATCAGCGTTAGATTGCCGGCATTGCCAGGGCCTTATCAAGAGCTAGAAATCACGCTAGGGATGGAGACCGTCAACTATGTCGCGCTTTCTCGCAGGCTTGATGGATCGGGAATGTTCAGAATTGACTTCATTGATTCACGGCACTTGCCGTTTCAAGATGATGCCAGTAGCGGGAAGCTGGTTCTGACGTTCTTTAACGCCGGTACGGGGCAAGCCCAACGCGAACTGGTGGAAAGCCTGGTCGATGTCATTTTCAAATTCGATTACACCCTTTGAGGATGCTCATACGGCACGTGCGCTAAGGGAGGGGCGCTACACGCAGTGGGGCCCTGAGAGAAATTTATTAGGCTTGATCAGTAGGGGGCGTTTTATAAAGCTAATCAAGTCAATATGTTGGTTTGAATGCTGAACAAGTCTCGAGTAGGTGGAATAACCGCCTCACCATTTGAACTGAGACGGCCGTGATCCAGATGATATTTGCGTCCTGAAATACGCCTCAGGCGCAAGCAGGCACGCCGCGAGCACTTGGCGTTGCACAGAACGCTGCGCATCTTCACTCCGGCATAAGCGGCAGCCGCATTATTCACCGTGCCCATCATGCGATGCACCAGGCACGACTCGTCGTCCACACCGATATGGGCCTGTATGCCGAAGCGGCATTGATGGTCTTTCTTGGCCATTGCATTTCCGGGACGCACTCGCGGTTC
>NZ_JBIUXX010000122.1:0-6705 GCF_044744235.1 Pseudomonas sp. NPDC087346 | reverse complement strand
AAACAAAAACTCATTCCCAACAACAACCAAATCCAAAAAAAACTACTCGGGCTGGTTATCGGGAAAAAGAGCGTAAAGCTCTCCGTCGAGCGCAATCGCCTCAAACGTCTGATGCGCGAATCGTTTCGCCTGCACCAGGATTCTCTGGTCGGCTGGGACATAGTTATCGTCGCGCGCAAAGGTTTGGGTGACGTAGAGAACCCCGAATTGATTCAGCATTTCGGCAAGCTCTGGAAACGTCTTGCACGCAGCAAGCCTGTTCCAGAAGTCAAAGCCGAAACTGTAGGGGTAGACAGTCCCGATGCGTAAACTGGCACTCGTTCCGATCCAGTTTTATCGCTACGCCATTAGTCCTTTGATGGCCAGTCACTGTCGTTTCTACCCCAGTTGTTCCTGCTACGCGTATGAAGCCATCGAAAATCATGGCCTTCTGCGCGGTGGCTGGCTGACCTTTCGTCGTTTAGGTCGCTGTCATCCGTGGAATCCCGGTGGTTATGACCCGGTTCCGCCTATCCCTACCTCCCGTTCTTCTTCGATGGCCGAGTAATCATGGATATCAAACGCACGATCCTGATCGTCGCCCTCGCAATCGTGGCTTACGTTATGGTTCTTAAATGGAACCAGGACTATGGCCAGGCTGCCTTGCCGACTCAGAATGTTGCTTCCAGTACGACCACATCTGGCCTGCCGGATACCGTTCCTGGCAATAATGCTGCTGCCAGTGACGACATTCCACGCGCCGCAAACGATACCAGCGCACCTGCTGAAACGCCGGTCGCTGCCAGCAAGGATCTGATCCAGATCAAAACCGACGTGCTCGATCTTGCGATCGATCCACAAGGTGGCGATGTTGCTCAACTGACTTTGCCTCTGTATCCACGTCGCCAGGATCGTCCTGATGTTCCGTTCCAGCTGTTCGATAACGGCGGCGAGCGTGTTTATCTGGCACAAAGTGGTCTGATCGGCACCAATGGCCCGGATGCAAATCCGGCCGGTCGTCCGGTTTACTCCTCGGAGAAGAAGACTTATCAACTGGCTGACGGTCAGGACCAATTGGTCGTAGACCTCAAGTTCAGCAAAGACGGCGTCAATTACATCAAGCGTTTCACTCTGAAACGTGGCCTGTATGACGTAAACGTGTCCTACATTGTGGATAACCAGAGCGCTCAGCCGTGGAACGGGGCAATGTTTGCCCAGTTGAAACGCGACGCCAGCGGTGACCCATCGTCCACAACAGCGACCGGTACTGCGACGTACCTCGGCGCTGCCCTGTGGACAAGTTCCGAGCCGTACAAGAAAGTGTCCATGAAGGACATGGACAAGGCCCAACTGAAAG
Organism: Pseudomonas sp. NPDC087346; assembly: GCF_044744235.1. NCBI lineage: Bacteria > Pseudomonadati > Pseudomonadota > Gammaproteobacteria > Pseudomonadales > Pseudomonadaceae > Pseudomonas > Pseudomonas sp. NPDC087346. The sequence goes on along the minus strand of NZ_JBIUXX010000122.1, from coordinate 5,369 downwards.
AAACCGTCACCGGTGGTTGGGTAGCCTGGCTGCAACACTACTTCGTGACTGCATGGATTCCGGAGAAGGGCGAAAACAACATCGTCCAGACCCGTAAAGACAGCAAAGGCAACTACATCATCGGTTACACCGGTCCTACACTGACCGCTGCTCCAGGTGCCAAAGTTGAAACCAGCGCTATTTTGTACGCAGGTCCGAAAAGCCAGGCAGTTCTGAAAGAGTTGTCCCCAGGTCTGGAACTGACTGTCGACTACGGCATTCTGTGGTTCATTGCTCAGCCAATCTTCTGGTTGCTGCAACATATCCACGCCATTGTCGGTAACTGGGGCTGGTCGATCATCTTCCTGACCATGCTGATCAAAGGCTTGTTCTTCCCTCTGTCGGCTGCCAGCTACAAATCGATGGCGCGCATGCGTGCTGTTGCTCCAAAACTGGCCGCACTGAAAGAACAACATGGCGATGACCGGCAGAAAATGTCGCAAGCCATGATGGAGTTGTACAAGAAAGAGAAGATCAATCCACTGGGCGGCTGCTTGCCGATCCTCGTGCAGATGCCGGTTTTCCTTTCGCTGTACTGGGTTCTGCTCGAAAGCGTGGAAATGCGCCAAGCGCCGTTCATGCTGTGGATCACTGACCTGTCGATCAAGGACCCGTTCTTCATTCTGCCGATCATCATGGGCGCAACCATGTTCATCCAGCAGCAGTTGAACCCGACTCCTCCGGATCCGATGCAGGCGAAGGTCATGAAAATGATGCCAATCATCTTCACCTTCTTCTTCCTGTGGTTCCCGGCTGGTCTGGTTCTGTACTGGGTTGTGAACAACTGCCTGTCGATCACCCAACAGTGGTACATCACGCGTAAGATCGAAGCGGCGACGAAAAAAGCCGAGGCGTAACTTGCACTGTGGATAACACCACTCAAAACGCCCCCTAGTGGGGCGTTTTGCTATCTGTCACTTTTGTCTGGATTCCGGTTTATGAGCGTACCTCGTGAAACCATTGCTGCCATTGCCACCGCCCAAGGCCGCGGCGGTGTGGGCATCGTCCGTATTTCCGGGCCGTTGGCGAGTGCCGCGGCGCAGGCCATCAGTGGCCGCGAACTGAAACCGCGATATGCGCATTACGGCCCGTTTTTCAGTGATGACCGGCAAGTGCTGGATGAAGGTCTGGCGCTGTATTTCCCCGGCCCCAACTCGTTTACCGGCGAAGACGTGCTGGAATTACAGGGTCATGGCGGCCCGATCGTTCTGGATATGTTGCTCAAACGCTGCCTGGAACTGGGATGTCGTCTGGCCCGACCGGGTGAATTCAGCGAACGTGCGTTCCTCAACGACAAGCTCGACCTGGCCCAGGCCGAAGCGATCGCCGATCTGATCGAGGCCAGTTCTGCACAAGCAGCGCGTAATGCCCTGCGTTCGTTGCAAGGCGCGTTTTCCCACCGTGTGCATAACCTCACAGAACAGTTGATCGGTCTGCGGATCTACGTCGAGGCCGCAATCGACTTTCCGGAAGAGGAAATCGACTTCCTCGCTGATGGCCACGTGCTGAGCATGCTCGACAAGGTGCGCGATGAGTTATCCACCGTGCTGCGCGAAGCCGGGCAAGGTGCGTTGCTGCGCGATGGCATGACCGTAGTGATCGCAGGCAGGCCGAATGCCGGCAAATCCAGCCTGTTGAATGCCCTGGCCGGTCGCGAAGCCGCAATCGTTACCGAGATTGCCGGCACCACCCGGGACATTTTGCGTGAACATATCCACATCGATGGCATGCCGCTGCACGTAGTGGATACCGCGGGTCTGCGTGATACCGATGATCAGGTGGAAAAGATCGGCGTGGAACGCGCATTGAAAGCCATCAGCGAAGCAGATCGTGTGCTGTTGGTAGTCGATGCGACTGCACCGGAAGCTTTAGATCCATTCGCCTTGTGGCCGGAATTCCTTGAAACCCGTCCCGATCCGGCAAAAGTTACCTTGATCCGCAACAAGGCCGACCTGACCGGGGAGGCGATTGCCCTGGAAATCTGCACCGATGGCCACGTGACTATCAGCCTGAGTGCAAAGTCGGCCGGTGAAGGCCTTGAGCTGCTGCGCGATCATCTCAAGGCCTGCATGGGCTATGAACAGACGTCTGAAAGCAGCTTCAGTGCCCGACGCCGGCATTTGGAGGCATTACGTCATGCCAGTGCGGCGCTGGAACATGGCCGCGCTCAGCTGACATTGGCGGGTGCCGGCGAACTGTTGGCTGAGGATTTACGTCAGGCACAGCATTCGCTGGGTGAAATCACCGGGGCATTCAGCTCCGATGATCTGCTGGGGCGGATATTTTCCAGCTTCTGCATCGGTAAGTAACTCGACCGCTGCATTCGAACGGGCCCATTCGGGCCCGTTTTTGTTTTCCCCTTCTAAATAAACCAACCCGAGTGCCCGACTGAATCTTCAGGAGAGCGGTTTTCTCGTGCCTGGAACTCCTTCAATCAACGATTTCTGTGGATTAAGCCCTGTGAATAACTGCCACTGAGGTCAGTTGATAACATGGCCTGAAAACTGGATATAACCGCCCCTGTGGATAACCAGCCCATTCATCCACAGGCTTAGACCGGTTATCCAAGGGCCTTATTGGCACATGGACACAGGGTTTTGAATCTCTGTACATAACGTAAATAAAGGCCTGTAGAGATTTATCCACAGAAAATATACTCAGTAAAAATAAACATAAAAACAAAGGTTTTATAAATTTCTTTCTTTTTTATTCTTTTAACCGCGAGTTCTCCACAGCTGGTTAAATTTTGTGCAAAGGGTTCTTTAGGAAGGGCGAAGTCCCTATACTTGTCGACCAGGTCCAGAAACCTGATCTCAAACTATTCCTGAATTACCTACTTAAGCAGGCACGAGGTGCGTGGTGGATTTCCCTTCCCGTTTTGAAGTGATCGTCATCGGCGGCGGTCATGCCGGTACCGAGGCAGCACTGGCGTCAGCACGTATGGGGGCAAAAACCCTGTTGCTGACGCATAACGTGGAAACCCTCGGTGCCATGAGTTGCAACCCGGCTATCGGTGGCATCGGCAAAAGCCATCTGGTCAAGGAAATCGATGCCCTCGGCGGTGCGATGGCCACGGCTACCGATTTGGGCGGCATTCAGTTTCGCGTGTTGAACAGCCGCAAAGGTCCGGCCGTACGGGCGACCCGTGCGCAAGCTGACCGAATTCTCTACAAGGCCGCTGTCCGCGAAATCCTCGAAAACCAGCCGAACCTGTGGATATTTCAACAGGCAGCCGATGACCTGATCGTCGAGCAGGAACAAGTACGCGGTGTTGTCACCCAAATGGGTCTGCGTTTCTTCGCAGATTCCGTGGTGTTGACCACTGGTACGTTCCTCGGTGGACTTATCCACATCGGGTTGCAGAACTTTTCCGGCGGTCGCGCCGGTGATCCGCCATCGATTGCCCTGGCTCACCGCCTGCGTGAACTGCCATTACGTGTTGGTCGCCTGAAAACCGGGACCCCGCCGCGCATTGACGGCCGGTCTGTGGATTTCTCGGTGATGAGCGAGCAACCGGGCGATACGCCGATTCCCGTGATGTCGTTCATGGGCAACAAAGAACAACATCCACGGCAGGTCAGTTGCTGGATTACTCACACCAACGCCCGCACCCACGAAATCATTGCCGCGAACCTCGACCGTTCGCCGATGTATTCCGCTGCCGGCGAGATCGAAGGCATTGGCCCGCGTTATTGCCCGTCGATCGAAGACAAGATCCACCGCTTTGCCGATAAGGAAAGCCATCAGGTGTTCATCGAACCGGAAGGTTTGACCACCTATGAGCTGTATCCGAACGGGATATCCACAAGCTTGCCGTTCGACGTGCAATTGCAGATCGTGCAATCGATCCGCGGCATGGAAAACGCGCACATCGTGCGTCCGGGTTATGCCATCGAGTACGACTACTTCGATCCGCGTGACCTGAAGTACAGCCTGGAAACCAAAGTCATCGGCGGTCTGTTCTTCGCCGGGCAAATCAACGGCACCACCGGTTACGAAGAAGCCGGCGCCCAGGGTTTGCTGGCCGGGGCCAACGCCGCACTGCGCGCGCAGGGCAAAGAAGCCTGGTGCCCGCGTCGCGATGAGGCGTACATCGGCGTGTTGGTCGACGACCTGATCACCCTCGGTACCCAAGAGCCGTACCGCATGTTCACTTCCCGTGCCGAGTACCGCCTGATCCTTCGCGAGGACAACGCCGATCTGCGTCTGACCGAAAAAGGTCGCGAGCTGGGTCTGGTCGATGACGCGCGTTGGGCGGCCTTCTGCAAGAAGCGCGAAAGCATCGAAATCGAAGAGCAGCGCCTGAAAAGCACCTGGGTTCGCCCGGGCACGCAGCAGGGCGATGCGATTGCTGAAAAATTCGGCACGCCGCTGACTCACGAGTACAACTTGCTCAATCTGCTGAGCCGTCCGGAAATCGACTACGCTGGTCTGGTCGAAGTGACCGGGCACGGCGCCGAAGATCCACAGGTTGCCGAGCAGGTCGAGATCAAAACCAAATACGCCGGTTACATCGACCGTCAACAGGACGAAATCGCCCGTCTGCGCGCCAGTGAAGACACGAAACTGCCTGTGGATATCGATTACACCAACATTTCCGGTCTCTCCAAGGAGATCCAGGGCAAGCTCGGCGCGACTCGTCCCGAGACGCTGGGTCAGGCTTCGCGGATTCCGGGCGTGACCCCGGCAGCGATTTCGCTGTTGATGATTCATTTGAAAAAACGCGGCGCGGGCCGTCAGTTGGAGCAAAGCGCTTGAGTTCTAAGGTCACTTCGCAACACGCCGAAGAGTTATCCACAGGAGCCCGTGAACTCGGGATCAATCTCAGCGAAACTCAGCAAGAATTGCTGCTGGGTTATCTGGCCCTGTTGATCAAATGGAACCAGGCTTACAACCTGACTGCGGTGCGCGATCCCGACGAAATGGTTTCGCGGCACTTGCTCGATAGTCTCAGTGTGATGTCGTTCATCGAAAACGGCCGCTGGCTCGACGTCGGCAGTGGCGGCGGCATGCCGGGGATTCCGTTGGCGATCCTGTTTCCCGACTCGCAAGTGACCTGTCTGGACAGCAACGGCAAGAAAACCCGCTTCCTGACCCAGGTCAAACTCGAACTCAAACTGGATAACCTGCAAGTTATCCACAGCCGCGTCGAATCCTTCCAGCCTGCACAGCCATTCAACGGGATCATTTCCCGGGCGTTCAGCAGCATGGAGAACTTCAGCAACTGGACTCGCCACCTCGGCGACACCAATACGCGCTGGCTGGCAATGAAGGGCGTTCATCCGGCCGAAGACCTCGTAGCATATCCGGCAGACTTCAACCTCGATAGC
>NZ_JBIUXX010000121.1:0-6735 GCF_044744235.1 Pseudomonas sp. NPDC087346 | reverse complement strand
CCCGCCGCCCAAGCCGAACCGGGTGCGTCGACGGTCTTGCTGGTGATGGTGTCCCAATACTTGACGCCCGGGTCGACCATGAACAGGTTGCGACTACCGAAGTTATCGGCGTAGGCCATGGCGGCCTCGTCGGTCGTGCCCGGGCCATCGATGATGCCGATGGCGCGCAGTTTCTGCGCCAAGCTATCGAGCGCCGTGGCCACCGCCTGAGTCGCGGTATGACCTGGCGCGATCAACAATCGAGGCTGCGCGTTGAACAGGCTTTTACCGTCGAGCAGCGCCTGCAATCCCGTGCGCTGACCCGAGGCCAGAACGCCGCCGATGATTGCCGAAGTTTGCAGCGCGGCATCTTCCAGTTTGGCCACGCCGATGGCGACGATCACCGCCTTGGCTTTGACGTAGATCGCCTGACAGGCCTTGGTGATCGCCGAGTCAGGACCGAAGGCGGCAATGGCTTCGCGCTCGGTGGTGATCAACTTCAGTTCGCCGGCCTTGGCTGTACCGCCGCCGAGGACACCAGGTGTGAAGGTGTCACACAGACCGATAATCGACGACGACGGCAGCGAGATGGTGCGCGCGCCAGTGTCGACCGACGTGGTCGTGACGCCGTGGAAAAAACTCATAAGGGTCAGTCTCCAGAAACGAAGAAGCCCCGCATAAGCGAGGCTGTGAGGGTGTTGGTGTTACGCGTAACGGAAAAGAAAACGCCCCGTCAGTGCGGGGCGATTATTGAAGCTGCTCAGTCAGCCAAAGAGGTGTCGGTGGTCGGTGGTCAACCAGTGGAAACTCACCGGACTCCGGCCAGTTGCGCAGCGCTCGGCGATACGCTTGAAGCTCGGCGTATTGCACGGCCGTCAAAGTGGGGTCGCTGCTTTCCTCCAACTCATCACGATGACGAGCCACGACACCATCCGTTTCAGATAACCGTTGGTCTCGCCAGCTCCTTTCGGTGGCGGCCAATTGCTCATTGCCGGGCGGCGGTAGGTCGGCCAGAACAGCAACACCATCGCGATCCCAGTCAATTACCTTACCTTCAGATTGCCCTGCCAGAAGCTCTGCGTGGTATTCAGCAGAGATTTTAATCACGTCATCCGGCATAGCTGTATGAATGGACTCGTCATAAAAGCCGCGTGCAGATCTCGACGCAAACATGAATTTTCTCCTTATCGACCTATCGCAATGTAGTAGCAGTTCAACGCCACTCGGTTTGTCGATGATGACCACGCTTGATACCGAGCGCCGGCAGTAGTTTGGCTCTCCATCGTGCCGAAAACACCGTTCGATCCTGGAGTAATTGCAACCGTCAATACCAGGCTATCAAGCGATGAGGGGAAAATTACCGGGAAGGAAAATGGAACGGGTCCGCTAGCACTTCCCGCAACAGTTCCAAACTGGATTATTCGCCCACTCGGCAGCTTCTGGAAGCTATTGATATCTACCGACGAGCCGAATACCGAGGCATATTTTAGCTGTGCTGTTCCCCCCACCGCGTACCAGTTAGCTCCATCCGATTCGACGGTCAGGCTGTCTCCAAGGCCGAGTGTGATGCTTGATAAGGTTTGGCTACCATTGAAATAAATCAACTGGCTCTGCTGTGTAGCGATAAAGCAGGGCTGACTGGCAAACATCACAATCGGTAGTCTTGTGCCCGCCTTAACAGCTGCCGCAGAAGGCAACGTCACCGTGTAGTTTCCACCGGCGCCGGCATAGATGAGTTTTCCGGCGTGCCCTGCATTGAGGGTTATAACACCCAACAAAATGGCGAAGTCTGAATCATTCCCTAGCGCCCGCTGTACAAACTCAGTCGTGGGCAGCAACTTGCTGCTGTCGAACTGCGCCGGGGTTGGAGCGGTTGGATCACCCAAAAACACTGGGGACTTTATCGGCGCGAAACCATAAGTCACGTTCTGGAACATCAGCGGTGTAGTGCCCAGGACAATTGTTCCGTCAGTAATCAATTGCCAACGGGTGTCAGCCAGCGTGATGCCCTGTTCAACAGACACCAGTAGAGCCGATGTCACTTCAGAGTCTGAATCCGCATCAGTTGAACGAGTCCAAGCGCCTGCTACCGCTACCCATATGCCGTTGTCTTTGGCGGTGTTCTGGTTTTTCACTAAAACTCGATCACCGGCCAGCAATGGCACGCCGTCGATGGTCAGTAGTCCTGACAACACGATATTTCCGGTGGTGGCGACCCGGACCGACTGCTTGTTATCTAGCTTGTAAAGCTCTTCCAGTATGCGTGTATCCACATACTCGCGAGTCGCCAGCACCACTGCCGGATCGATCTTGAGGGTGATGTTGCCGGTGCTAGTGACCACGAAGTTCATCCGCACGATTTGCGTACGGCCCGAGCCTTGCGACAGCAGCGGCTTGAAACTTGGCGCGCAGTTGGCCACCGCCACCAGATCGCCGTCCGCGTCGTACAAGCCCATTTCGCGGATCCACTTGCCGCCTTCATCGGCCGGGATGATCTGCTCGGCGATAATCACCGCTGGGTTGACCGGGTCGGTCTTCAGTTGGTTCAGCGGCTTGCGGCGCCACTCGTTGAGCAGCTTGGTCTGACCGGCCGACGGAACCGGATTGGGCGGATCAGCCAGCCCGTTCGGGTTGGCATCCCCCACGCCCATCTGCGTGATCAGCCAGGGAATGCCGAGCGCGTCGGCGTTCGCCTGCTTGGCCATCCCCACGTTCGTGAGGATCGCGAAAAACTGCGAATTCGCATCAATCATAATAAACGTCCAGGGTGTCTATGGTGTGTTCGCGACCGACTACGCCAAAGCTGCCGGTGACTTCGATGTCACGCATGACGGGTGGGTAAACGTCGATTTCGTCGCCCTCGTAGAGGGACACGCCGATGTTTAAATTGCCTTGGGTTTCCAGGCTGATGGCCAACCCGGTGAGTTGACGTGTGACCGGTTTGGCGTCGTCTATCAGGCGTTCAAGCTCCTGATACATTTCTTCGGTGATGCCGGTATCCAGCACCCCGACCTTCAGCGCGAAGGTGCCCGGCACGCCCTCGGGCACGGTCTGGAACCACTCGACAATCTCAATCAAGTAGCCCAACGGCTCGACCACACGGCGCAGAGCGCCGATGGTGCCCTTGTGTTTGTGGATGTAGTACGACGCCTTGATGGCCGCACGCTTGGTAGCTTCGCTCCACCGGTAATCCCAGCGATCCACCGACCACGCCCATGCCAAATGCGGCAGCAAATGAACTGGGCAGGTATCAGCGTTGTAGAGGTCGCGCAGTGGGACAATCGTCTTTTCGAAGAGCGCGGCCTCCATGGCCCGTTCCAGTTGTGTGCTGTTGAGCGGCAGTAGGCTTTTCATATCAGTTCGCCAGCCTCACGTTGTAGCGCGTACAGAACGCCGCCTGCGCCTTGGTCGGGGCCAGATCCTGCCACCCGACCAACTCAACCCGGGCAACGCCGGCAACGTGCAACTGAGCGTCGACAGCGGAGCGGGCGACCTCGACGCCCAGCCGCTTGCGTGGATTGATCCAGGCTGCCAAACGACTTTTCGCCTCGGCCAAACTGGCGTCCGCTTCTGGACCGGCGCTGGCCATGTGCAAAATGGCGTCAATCTCGTAACGGATCACCTCTGCGCTCTGCACAGTCACTCGATCACCCACTGGGCGGACGTCATCGTCATTCAGCGCGGTGGCGACCGTCGCCAGCAGGTCCGGCGGTGCTTCGCCTTCCCCGTCCAGACCCAGCACCGTGACCGTGACGTAACAAGGCGCCGGGCTTTCGGCCGTAGCATCTGCGACCAACCCGGAGGCATTGCGTGCATGCAGGATGTAGCTGTTACGCGGGCCAGCCGTGGTCAAGCCCTCATAGGCCAACTGGATGCGCTCGCGAAACGGATCGTCGTCCTCCATGACCTCGGGCACGGGCGGCACTGCCAGCAGATCCGCAGTCTGAATGACCAAGCGTTTCAGATTGACGTTGGCCCCCAGGTGATCGAGGTCGCCGCGAATGGCGTGCGCCAGCAATAGCGCCTTGCCAGCATCATTAACCCGTGCGCGGTTGCCGACCTTGTTGTATGCCCCGACTTCCAGCACCTTGACCACCGGATCGCTTTCCAGCGCGGCCGTCCAATTGCCGCCCATGTAGCCGCGAAACACGCTCAGCCCGTCCTGATAAACCTCTTCGAAGTCCAGAGGCTCCAGCACGGTCGGTGCTGGCAGCGACGACAGATCTACGGTATTCATGCGGCCACCTCCAACGTGACGCTGTCGCCCAGGTACTGCCCGAGGATTTGCAAATTGATTTGCCCGCCAATGACGGAAATGACGCGCACCTGATCCAGCTTCAAACGCGGCTCCCAGCGCCCCAAAGCGCGGGCAACCTCAGCCTGTACGGCGCTTTTCCAGCCTTCGTTGATGGGCAAATCGACAAACCGCCGTAGCTTGCTGCCGTATTCCATTCGGTGCCGACGACTGTCCAGCGGCGTGCTCAAGATGTCGGCAATGGATTGCCGCAGGTGCTCGATACCGGATATGGGTAGGCCGGTCTGGCGATCCATTCCGATCATCGATGTCACTCCTTGAACGGCTCGTATTCTTCGCTGGCTTTCAGGAACTTGACCGCCTCGATGTCGGAGGCCGGCACCACGACCGTCGCCTTCTCCACCTGATAGGAACGGTCAGTACCTGGCACGATCAACAGTCGCGACGTGTAGAGCTTGTCGCGGAACTTCAAGGACTCAGGCGATGAGTAAGTTGAGGATGACAATGCCGGTTCCGAGGACATTTGCACCTCAGTGACGGGCGTATCGATCTTGGCCATGTATTTTCTCCAGGCATGAAAAAGCCCGCACTGGGCGGGCTGTCGTGAATGAATTAATGCGTGTGGTGATTACTGTTGCCGGTGGCGTCAATGATTGCGCCGGCGCTGGTGATGCCCTTGGTAACGTGCAGCGCGCCGTCGATCATCACCGCCGCTTTCAGATTGATGTTGCCGGTGGTCACGTTCACTGCGCTATCGGTTACAACCGCTTCCGTGCTGGCCACCTTGATGATGACTGTGCCGCTCGGAAGCGTGATGCTGTAGCTCTTGGCCTGCCAGTCGTAGATTAGCGAGCCGCCATCATCAAAACGCCAGACCTCGACGTGGTCGCGGTTATCTGGCGGCGGTCCGGCATTGCCATACAGGCCCGGGACAAACGTGCCTTGCGACACGTCGCCGCTGGGACTGATCAAACTGCCCTGCTCGCCCATGGACGGTGCGCGCCAATGTCTGGCCTTGCCGGCGGCAATGCTGTGCCAGCGCACCCAAGCGCTGACCCATTCACTGCCGTCCGACACGCGACACACCGGCGGCGAAGCGGACAGATCCACCGCGACCACGTAGCAAGCTTTGATCGCCCCCGCGATCATGCGGTCATGCTGGGCGCTTGCGTAGCTCACGGCAGATCCTCGGGCCTGAATGGTCCGTTACCCGGTTCAACGTCGCACACCAACGTCCCCGGCGGCTGGTCCGGCCATGGCCATTCCTCAACGCCGAGATAAACCTGCTGAGTCCACTCCACCAGCCACACCGTGTATCCATCCAGGTGCGGCTGGGTCCAGTCCTGCAGCGATTGCACAAACTCGGCGGGTTCAACTGCCAACCCCCACGTCTGCGCACGCAGCAGCACCGCCAACTGGGTCGCCAACTGCACGGCCTGTTGATGATGGTACGGCTTGATCGGGTCAACGATGATTCGCGCCTCGAACTTGCAGACCAGCGAGGTTTCGCCGGTGCCGATATCGGTACCCGGCTCGATCTCGGCCACCTCCAGAAACACCGCCGGCAGCGACACGCGATCCTTAATGTCTGGCCAGGCGGTGACGGCCTGCACGCCCGGCAAGTGGGTACGCAGATGCTGTTCTACCGCCCGATAAAGCTGGTCCAGGTTGAACGGTTCTTCAGACATTGCCGATCCTCTTGAGGTATTTCTGCAGCTCAAAGTTGAGTTCTTGTTTGAGAATCGCCAACAGGATCTCGTCTGCCTTTTTGACCCAGCTGTCGAAATGCGGCCGGGCTTGCTCCAGCGACACCTTGGCTTTGGCCAGCGGGAAACGACTACCGTTTTCAGCGACCCAACCCGAACTCGGCCCGCGACCGGGGGACACCGTGCTATCCGGGTAGTCGTCCGCGTTGAAATGCTTGCTGGCCGTGCGGATCCAGATGTCGGGCTTGTTGCCGTAGACCTTCTTGAGAAAGGCACCTTCGTAACGCCGCCCCGCCACCGACACACCGCTGCCGGTCTGCCGCGCCCGGCCGATCCGGCTGGATTCGATGCTGTTCAACCCGAACCACAGTTTGCCGCTCGCGGCCGCGCCGGAAACTGGATAACTGCGCAACCGCTGACGCACCGCCGCAACGGCAATGCGCTCTGACCGGCTGACGGCTCGGGCGATGTGCGTGCGCAATCTTCCCAACGTCTTGTTGATCGCACGCCGATGCGCCGCCGCAGCCGCTTTCGGTACCACCTTGGCAAAGTCCTGGAACGCCTGAAAATCTGCGGCCGAGGACTGGATAGAGATCATCCCGCCCCCGGCCGAGGGTTTGAAATAGCTTCCGACGCTCATGGCCTCAACCTCAGAATCAGGGCGACCAGGCCGTCGCCGCTCGGCTCGAGCTGGATCAAGTCGTAGTCACCGCCGCCATCCAAGGCAGGTAAGTCAACGCTGACCAGCATCCCCTGCTCCAGGCCTTGCGAATCACTGACGCGGATCTCGAAGCG
>NZ_JBIUXX010000120.1:0-7014 GCF_044744235.1 Pseudomonas sp. NPDC087346 | reverse complement strand
AGGAATGGGCAGCAAATTCAGAACGCCCAGGCTAATACTCAGATAAGCAAGGAAATTCAGGAAATCAGCGACGCCCGACTGGGCAGAAGCGCCCGCCACTTTAGCAATGGTTATCGGTCCACTCAAGTTTTTTACCGAGAGCTCGCCGAACAGCATTTTCTTCAGTGAGTCCAGCGTCAGTACGCTCATGGTCCAGGTGCGGTGAGCGCCCTCGCCAATTGCCGCTAACGGACCATAACTGACCTCGCGGATCATCTCCGGCGGCCAGTCCACAGCTTTCACCCCGGCACCCAGATAACCGCTTGGCGCCTTGCTTTCGCCGCGAGCAGCCAGCGTCACCGGGACGTCGATTTGAGCACCGTCACGCTCAACGCGCAGCACAATTTTGGTATCAGGACGCGTACGAACGGTATCAACTACCTGCTGCCAGTCATCCAGAGCCTTGCCATCCAGAGACAGCAGGCGATCACCGGTTTTCAGGCCAGCAGCCTGGGCCGGGCCTTTCGAATCAAGTTCGGCAAGCACCGGCGGCAATGCCGGACGCCATGGACGGATGCCGAGCGAGCGGATCGGGTCCGGTTCGTCGGCACCTTTCAGCCACTTGTCCAACGTCAGCTCACGCGGCGAATCCGCCGTGGAACCTTGTTCGCGCACATTTATTTGCAGGGAACCGCTTTCACCCAGCCGGCGAACCAGTTGCAGGTTGACCGCCGCCCAGCCAGTGGTCGGCTCGCCATCAACGGCGATGATTTCCTGCCCGGCACCCAAACCAGCCTTGGCCGCAATGCTGCCAGACTCGACGGCACCGATCACCGGACGGATTTGCTGGCTGCCAAGCATTGCCAGCACCCAGAAGAACACCAGGGCCAGCAGAAAGTTGGCTATCGGGCCAGCAGCAACGATGGCGATACGCTGACGAACGGATTTGCGATTGAACGACTGGTCGAGTTGATCGACCGGCACTTCGCCTTCACGCTCGTCGAGCATCTTGACGTAGCCGCCCAGCGGGATCGCCGCAATGACAAACTCCGTGCCCTTCTTGTCGTGCCAGCGCAGCAGCGGCATACCGAAGCCTACGGAGAAGCGCAGAACCTTGACCCCACAACGACGCGCGACCCAGAAATGGCCGAATTCGTGAAAGGTGACCAGAACACCCAAGGCAATCAGGGTGCCGGCAATCATATAGAGCGCGCTCATCTACTTTCTCCGCAATCCTGTTCAGTGCCGCGTGGAGCCAATATTACAAATTCTATCGACCGTGACGGCTCAGCCATTGCCCGGCCAGCGTTCGTGCCTTGGCATCCGCGGTGAATACCGCATCGAGATCATCCAGAGCGACTACAGGCTCCAGATTCAACACTTCCTCGATGATACTCGCGATTTCCGGGTAACGTACCCGTCCGTCGAGAAACGCCGCAACCGCTACTTCGTTGGCCGCATTGAGCATTGCCGGCGCACTGTTACCTGCCTCGGCAGCTTGCCGCGCGAGACGCAGACACGGGAATCGACCCTCATCTGGGGCCTCGAAATCCAGTCGCGCAATCGCGAACAGATCCAGTGGCGCCACGCCTGAGTCAATACGCTCAGGCCAGGCCAAGGCATTGGCAATCGGCGTGCGCATATCGGGATTGCCCAACTGGGCCAGCACCGAACCATCCACGTAATCGACCAGCGAGTGGATCACACTCTGCGGATGAATCACCACTTCGACCTGTGACGGCTTGGCATCGAACAACCAGCAAGCCTCGATCAACTCAAGGCCCTTGTTCATCATGCTGGCGGAGTCCACCGAGATCTTCCGGCCCATCGACCAGTTCGGGTGCGCACAGGCTTGATCAGGTGAAACATGCGCCAGCTCAGCCATTGGTGTCTGCCGGAACGGACCACCAGAAGCCGTAAGAAGAATCCGACGCACACCGACCGAACCCAACCCACGGGCAAAGTCGTGCGGCATGCACTGGAAGATCGCGTTGTGCTCGCTGTCGATCGGCAGCAACACCGAACCGCTCTTGCGCACAGCCTGCATGAACAAAGCACCGGACATCACCAGTGCTTCTTTATTCGCCAGGAGGATTTTTTTGCCAGCCTCAACAGCCGCCAAGGTCGGACGCAGGCCTGCCGCACCAACGATAGCCGCCATCACCGCGTCGACTTCAGGAGCAGCAGCGACCTGACACAGGCCCTCCTCCCCCACCAGTACGCGAGTGGACAAACCGGCGGCCCGCAAATCGTCCTGCAGCTTTTGCGCGGCAACGGCTTGCGGCACTACAGCAAACTGCGGCACATGGCGCAGACACAGCGAGAACAGCTCACTCAGACGAGTGAAGCCGCTCAAGGCAAAAACCTGATAACGCTCAGGGTGACGAGCGATGACGTCGAGGGTACTGAGACCAATCGAGCCGGTCGCCCCAAGAACCGTAATCTGTTGTGCGCGGCTCACGGTGCAGCCATCCACAGCAACACCGCGAAGATCGGGATCGCCGCCGTCAGGCTATCGATCCGATCCAGCACACCACCATGACCCGGCAGCAGGTTACTGCTGTCCTTGATCCCGGACTGACGCTTGAACATGCTCTCGGTGAGGTCACCCACAACCGAGATGAACACGATCAGCGCAGCGCCGATCAACGCCTTGAACAACTCCGCCACAGTCCAGTCGCGAACCAGACCGACCACCGCAGTGATCACCAGGCTCAGAACCAGACCGCCGTACACGCCTTCCCAGCTTTTGCCAGGACTGACTTGCGGCGCCAGCTTGCGCTTGCCGAAGGCACGACCGGAGAAGTAAGCGCCGATATCAGCCCCCCAGACCAGCACCATCACAGCCATGATCAGCCAGTTACCCAACGGGTACTGCTTGATCTGCACCAGCCCTTGCCAGGCTGGCAGCAGAATCAACAAGCCGATGACCAGTTTGCTCGCAGCACTGGACCAGCGCTCGCTCGAAGCCGGGTAAGTCAGCACCAGATATGTCGCCAACGCCCACCACAACACCGAAGCACCCAGCACCCATGGTGCAAGGTCAGGCAGGATGTACATGAAGAACAGCAACAATGCGACAACGGCGGCGTAACCGACACGGAACGACTGAGCGGTGAAACCGGCCAGACGCGCCCATTCCCAGGCGCCCAGACTTACGACCAGTCCGATGAACAGCGCAAAACCGGAACCCTGCAGCAGGAAAAACCCGCACAGGGCGATCGGCAACAGGATCAGCGCAGTGATGATTCGTTGTTTAAGCATTAAACCCGGGCTCCAGCTTCGACCTGTTCGCTCGTTTTACCGAAACGACGCTGGCGCGAAGCGAAATCGGCCAGCGCAGTGCGCATGGCTTCGTGTTTGAAGTCCGGCCAGAACAGGTCGGAGAAGTACAACTCGGCGTAAGCCAGTTGCCACAGCAGGAAGTTGCTGATGCGGTGCTCGCCACCGGTGCGGATGCACAGATCCGGCAACGGCAGATCGCCAGTCGCCAGACAGGTTTGCAATAGCTCCGGGGTGATGTCTTCCGGACGCAGATGCCCGGCCTGAACCTCACGGGCCAGACGCTGCGCAGCCTGCGCAATGTCCCACTGCCCGCCGTAGTTGGCGGCAATTTGCAGGACAAAGCGGTTGGCACCGGCAGTCATGGCCTCGGCTTCGCGCATCGCAGCCTGTAATTCAGGATGGAAGCGCGAGCGATCACCAATGATCCGCAAGCTGATGTTGTTGTCGTTGAGGCGCTTGGCCTCACGACGCAGGGCCTTGAAGAACAGATCCATCAAGGCACTGACTTCATCGGCTGGACGCTGCCAGTTTTCACTGGAGAAGGCGAACAGGGTCAGCACTTCGACCTTGGCCTCGGCGCAAACCTCAATTACTGCCCGTACAGCATCCACTCCCGCTTTATGCCCGGCGACACCCGGCATAAAGCGTTTTTTCGCCCAGCGATTGTTGCCATCCATGATGATCGCGACATGGCGCGGCACCGCGGACGGCGCAGTCTGCTTGGTCTTATCCATTGAAACGCGACCCTTATACGGCCATCAAGTCCGCTTCTTTTTGCTTGGTGGCCGCATCGATATCAGCCTCAGCCTTGTCGGTCAGCTTCTGGATGTCGGCAGCAGCACGACGCTCTTCGTCTTCGCTGATTTCCTTGTCCTTGACCAGCTTCTTCAGCTCGCCCAAGGCATCACGACGAATGTTGCGCACGGCAACACGAGCATCTTCCGCTGCGCTACGCGCCTGCTTGGTGAAGCCCTTGCGGGTTTCCTCGGTCAGGGCTGGCATGGAGATCAGCAACAACTCGCCCAGATTGGTCGGATTGAGGTTCAGACCGGCGCTCTGGATTGCCTTGTCGACGGCCGCGAGCATGTTGCGCTCGAATGCCACGACTTGCAGGGTGCGCGAGTCTTTTACAGTGATGTTGGCCACTTGGGTGATGGACGTGTCCGTGCCGTAGTAAGGCACCATCACGCTACCGAGGATGCTCGGGTGCGCCTTGCCGGTACGGATCTGACCGAATGCATGGGACAGCGAGTCCAGGGATTTCTGCATGCGCTCTTGAGCGTCTTTCTTGATTTCGTTGATCATTGTTGGCCTTCCTCGATCAGAGTCCCTTCAGCGCCGCCGTGAACGATGTTCAGCAGGGCACCGGGCTTGTTCATGTTGAATACGCGCAGCGGCATCTTGTGGTCGCGGCACAGGCAAATAGCTGTCAGATCCATCACGCCCAGCTTGCGATCCAGCACTTCATCATAAGTCAGATGATCGAACTTCTCGGCATGCGGGTCTTTGAACGGGTCAGCAGTGTAGACGCCATCGACCTTGGTCGCTTTCAGCACGACGTCAGCATCGATTTCGATGGCACGCAGGCAGGCAGCCGAATCCGTGGTAAAGAACGGATTACCGGTACCGGCGGCGAAAATCACCACGTCCTTGGAGTTCAGGTGACGCATGGCTTTGCGGCGATCGTAGTGATCGGTCACGCCAACCATGGAAATCGCCGACATGACGATGGCCGAGATATTGGCACGTTCCAGCGCATCACGCATGGCCAGGGCGTTCATCACAGTGGCCAGCATGCCCATGTGGTCGCCTGTCACCCGATCCATGCCGGCTTTGCTCAAGGCTTCGCCGCGGAACAGGTTGCCACCGCCGATCACCAGACCGACCTGAACGCCGATACCGACCAACTGGCCGACTTCCAGCGCCATCCGATCCAGTACTTTTGGATCGATCCCGAACTCTTCCGAGCCCATCAGGGCCTCGCCGCTAAGCTTGAGTAGAATGCGTTTATAGCGAGCCTGATAACCACTGCCCTGCTGAGCCATTGCGAATCTCTCCTGCGGCGTATTTAAAAATTCTTTGCGAGCTGTTTACAGCTGGCGTTCACTCTAGCTTGGCGCTGCTTCAGCGCCATCGGAACCTGGCTTTGTAAGTCAGTTCCCAGCGGAAACCAATTAAAAATTGGTAACCCCATCTGAAAAGAGGCTGCGCGCGTAAGCGGGCAGCCTCTTTCGGGCGACAGTTGAAAACTGTCTTATTGCTTGGCGGCAGCCAGCTGGGCAGCAACTTCTTCAGCGAAGTTGTCGACCGGCTTCTCGATGCCTTCGCCTACTTTGAAGTAGGTGAAGGAAACGATTTCAGCGCCAGCTTTCTTGGCCAGCTCGCCAACCTTGATTTCAGGGTTCTTGACGAACGCCTGTTCAACCAGGCTTGCTTCTGCCAGGAACTTGCTGATACGGCCTTTGACCATATTTTCAACAATGTTTTCTGGCTTGCCTTTGATTTTTTCTTCGTTCAGCTGCAGGAACACAGCTTTTTCGCGCTCGATAGCTTCAGCCGAAACTTCCGATGGCAGCAGGAACTCAGGGTTGCTGGCCGCTACGTGCATAGCGATGTCTTTGGCCAGTTCAACGGTGCCGCCTTTCAGAACAACTGCAACACCGATCTTGTTGCCGTGCAGGTAGCCACCAACAACGTCGCCTTCTACGCGAACCAGACGACGGATGTTGACGTTTTCGCCAACTTTGCCGACCAGTACCAGACGAGCAGCTTCTTGAGCTTCGATCAGCGGAGCAACATCAGTCAGCTTGTCGGCGAACGCTTTTTCAACGCTTGCAGCAACAAATGCCTTGAAGTCGTCCTGCAGAGCCAGGAAGTCGGTCTGCGAGTTCACTTCCAGCAGAACAGCGGATTTGCCGTCTTCTTTCAGTGCGATCGCGCCTTCAGCAGCTACGTTACCTGCTTTCTTGGCAGCCTTGATTGCGCCCGAAGCACGCATGTCATCAATGGCTTTTTCGATGTCGCCGTCAGCCTTTTCCAGGGCTTTCTTGCAATCCATCATGCCTTCGCCGGTACGCTCGCGCAGTTCTTTAACCAACGCCGCAGTAATTGCTGCCATTTTCAAATTCCTCTTGGATAGGTTTTCAACCATTCCACCCGATCGAACGGGCGTTCAATTCTTCCCGAATCACCTTGTAGCCGCTGCACGTTACAGATGCTGTAGCTGCGCTGCCGACAAATGGTTTTCGAGGTGGCAAAAAGGGGGCCAAGCCCCCTTTTTGCTTACTGAGTCAACGCCAGGGCGTCAAATTACTCAGCTGCAGCCTGAGTTTCTTCAGCTGCGAACTCTACAGTACCGCCGGAAACATTGTTGCGACCACGGATAACAGCGTCAGCCATCGAACCCATGTACAGCTGGATAGCGCGGATTGCGTCATCGTTGCCTGGGATGATGTAGTCAACGCCTTCCGGGCTGCTGTTGGTATCGACTACGCCGATAACCGGGATGCCCAGCTTGTTGGCTTCGGTGATCGCGATGCGCTCGTGATCAACGTCGATTACGAACAGTGCGTCTGGCAGACCGCCCATGTCCTTGATACCACCCAACGAACGATCCAGCTTCTCAAGATCGCGAGTGCGCATCAGCGCTTCTTTCTTGGTCAGCTTGGCGAAAGTACCGTCTTCGGCTTGCTCTTCAAGGTCACGCAGACGCTTGTTGGAAGCACGGATGGTTTTGAAGTTGGTCTGCAT
>NZ_JBIUXX010000119.1:0-7394 GCF_044744235.1 Pseudomonas sp. NPDC087346 | reverse complement strand
AAAAGAAAAAATTCATCTCAACCTGAGACAGGATTAAAGAAAAGACCAATACATATCACAATTAAACCGTTTCCGCCCAATGCACTGTCACACCGTTGCGGGTCAGGTTCTGTTCCAGTTGCTCGAGCAGGTCGGGCAACTTGGAGAGCGCGCGGGCACGGATCGAATTGCCCAGTTCACGCAAGTGTTCTCTTTCGTGGGCATCGCTGAAAGCCGCTGCCCGCTTGGTCATCAGTGAATCCATTGCAGTGCGGAAGTTGTTTCGCAACTGCTGATCACCCAAGGCGTTGTGCGCCCGGGTGCGGAAATCTTCTTCTACGGCAACCGTAGGAATAATCGTCGAGGTGCTCATTTCGCACCTCCGGTTCGTTGCCAGAGGAAGCTGGCCAGATGTTGGCCGCGCAACGCTTCCTTTTGTTTCTCCAGCGAGCCGTTGATGTTCATCAAACAGCCGCAGTCGGCGCTCAACACCTTGTGCGCGCCGGATTCCTTCAGCGAGCGGGTCTTGTCAGCCACCATCGCGCCGGAAATGTCTGGCATACGGACGCTGAATGTCCCACCGAAGCCACAGCATTCGCTTTCATGGTCATGATTGACCCGCTCCACGTTGCTCAACTGCGCCAACAACTCGCGGCCGTGCAGGTGGGTGTTCATCTCGCGGCGTGCCGAACACGAAGTGTGCAGCGCCACTTTTACCGGTTCGCCGCTGTCCTTGAGCTGCACCTTGCAGACAAACAGCAGGAACTCGGCCAGTTCGTAGGTACGGGCCGCGAGGGCCTGAACCTGTTGCAACGTGTCCGGCTCGTCCTTGAACAGGTCGGCGTAATGTTCGCGCAGCATGCCGGCGCAGGAACCTGACGGCACCACCACCGGATAATCCCCGGCGAACAGCGCCAATTGCGAGCGCGCTACCGTCCGCGCCTGCTCGGTGTAACCCGAGGTGTAGGCCGGTTGTCCGCAGCAACTCTGCCCTTGCGGGTACTCGACCCGGATGCCTTCGCGCTCCAGCAAGTGGATCGCGTCCATCCCGGCTTCGGGATAGAACAAGTCGACCACGCACGTCCCGAACAGGAAGACCCGCGACGGTTTCTCGCTGGGGTATTGCCGCGGTTCGGGCAGCGGCGGTGCGACGCGGGTGGCGTTCGGCACAGCGTTGTAAAAAAGCTCGCTCATCAGGCGTGTCTCCGGGTGGTCCCGGTTATCCGTCCGCTGAGGCTGCTGAATATAGAGACGCTTGCTTTCAGCAGCCTTACAGACCGGGTTGTGAATTGCTGACGCCGGAATCACGAACCGGCGTCGGTTATTTCCATGTTGCTTGTAGGCTTCTTGTCGGTTTAGTGCACGAGCATTCCGGTGAACCAGTAGGCCTGGGCCAATGTGATCAGACCGACAATCGTTGCAAAGAATAGGCTGTGCTTGAGAGTGAAGCGGAACAGATCCGATTCCTTGCCCACCAGCCCGGTCGCGGCGCAGGCCACGGCAATCGACTGTGGCGAAATCATCTTGCCGGTTACGCCGCCGCTGGTATTGGCGGCTACCAGCAAAGTGTCATTGACGCCGATCTGGTGCGCAGTGGTCGCTTGCAGCGAACTGAACAGCGCGTTGGACGAAGTATCGGAGCCGGTGAGGAACACGCCCAGCCAGCCGAGGAACGGCGAGAAGAACGGGAACGCCGCGCCAGTTGCGGCCAATACCAGGGCCATGGTCGAAGACATGCCCGAATAGTTGGTAACGAAGGCGAACGCTAGCACCATGCCAATCGACAGAATTGGCCAGCGCAGTTCGTAGAAGGTCTCTTTCAAAGTGGTAAGACCAGTTTTGAAATTGATCTTCAGCACCAGCATCGAGATCAGTGCGGAGAAGAAAATCGCCGTGCCGGTCGCGGAAATCGGGTCGAGTTTGAACACCGCTGGAATTGCCGTCGGGATGGCGACGATCGGGGCGGTCTTGATCACTAATTGATCAAGGTGCGGAATCGCGAAGTTGAATACCCAGGCGTACATCGAGCCGCCAGCGGCGAACATCGCCTTGAAGGGCTTGAGGGTCCAGATGGTCACCAGCACGGTGAGGATCAGGAACGGCGACCAGGCTTTGAAAATTTCCCCGAGGCTGTAAGGCGAAGCCACGGTTGTGCGTTTCTGACCGAAACCGCCGACGCTGGCGGTGATCGCTGCGCTCGACGTGGCGCCAGCGATTTGCGCGCCTGCGGTGCGTTTTGGCTGCCAGATTTTCAGGAACAGGGTCAGCGAGACCAGGCTGGCCAGGGCCGAGGTGATGTCCGGCAGTTCCGGGCCGATGAAGTTCGAGGTGAAGTACTGAGTCACGGCGAAGCTCAGGCCGGCAACCAGCGCCGCTGGCCAGGTTTCACGCACGCCGCGCATCCCGTCCATCATGAACACCAGCCAGAACGGCACGAACAGCGACAGCAACGGCAGTTGGCGGCCGGTCATGGCGCCGATCTTGAACGCGTCGATGCCGGTGACTTGCCCTGCGACGATGATTGGAATCCCCAGTGCGCCGAACGCTACCGGAGCGGTGTTGGCAATCAGGCACAGGCCTGCGGCGTACAGCGGATTGAAACCGAGGCCCACAAGAAGTGCGGCGGTAATCGCCACGGGCGCGCCGAATCCGGCGGCACCTTCGAGGAACGCACCGAAGCAGAAGCCGATCAGCAGCACTTGCAGGCGCTGGTCGTCAGTGATCGAGAGAACCGAGCTGCGAATGACTTCGAACTGACCGCTCTTGACCGTCAGTTTGTAGAGGAACACCGCCGCGACAATGATCCAGGCAATCGGCCACAGACCATAGGCGAAGCCATATCCGGCAGCGGCGAAGGCCATATCGACCGGCATCTGGAAGGCGAAGATTGCGACGAGAATTGCCAAGACAAGCGTGATGCTGCCAGCCACGTGGCCTTTGAGGCGGAACACTGCTAATGCGAGAAAAAAGAACACGATGGGTATGACGGCCGCGAGTGCGGAGACGCCGAGACTGCCGAGCGGGCTGTAGAGCTGTTGCCAGGTTTGCATATGGGGTGGCCCCTAATTGTTGTTGGTCAGGCACTGTCAGCGTTCTTGGTTAATTGGTAATACCAATTTACAATCGCTGTTGGCTAGGGTAAAAGCCTTGATGTCGGTGTGTCAATTTGTCGCCCTGAAACTTTTGTCGAATAAGCGGCGCAGATGACATCTGATCTGGTCGAACAAGTGCTGTCTGACAGGTGCCGGCACGGCGCCAATAGGCCAGAATAGAGAGCCCGGCGAGCGGTCGGGATCGTGGAGAAATGAGTTATGGGCTTTGATCAGATTCGTCAGCGCCGTTTGTCTGACGATATTGTCGAGCGACTTGAGGGGATGATCCTTGAGGGCACGCTGAAGTCAGGTGAGCGCTTGCCGGCCGAGCGCGCTCTGGCCGAACAATTCGGCGTATCACGCCCGTCGTTGCGTGAGGCGATCCAGAAACTGGCGGCCAAAGGTCTGTTGGTCAGTCGTCAGGGCGGCGGCAACTATGTGGTGGAAACCCTGGGTTCGACTTTCAGCGATCCATTGCTGCATTTGCTCGAGAGCAACCCCGAGGCGCAGCGCGATCTCCTGGAGTTTCGGCATACCCTGGAGGCATCGTGTGCCTATTACGCGGCATTGCGCGCCACGGACGTTGATCGCGAACGGCTGACCGCAGCGTTCGAAGAGTTGCAGGACTGCTATTCGCGCCACGACGAAGTGAGCCGGACGGAAGAGGGCGCGGCGGATGCGAAATTTCACTTGGCGATTGCCGAGGCGAGCCATAACGCGGTGCTGCTACACACCATTCGCGGGCTGTTCGATTTGCTCAAGCGCAACGTCGTGACCAACATCGGCGGCATGTACAAGCAGCGTACGGAAACCCGCGACATGCTGATTACCCAGCATCGGGAATTGTATCTGGCGATTATTGAAGGACGTGCGGAGCAGGCGCGGGAAGTTTCCAGCCGGCACATTCTGTATGTGCAGGAAGTGCTGGAAGAAGTGCGCCAGGAAGTTCAGCGCATGGCTCGGGCGGAGCGGCGCAAGGGGATGTGATTTTTGAGCTTGAATCTGCGTTGTCTATTCGAACGCCATCGCTGGCAGGCCAGCTCCCACATTTGAAATGTATTCCAGCATGGGAACTGGCCTTTCAGCGATGTTTCTCAGGTGCGCAAGACGTCAGTCTTCCTTGCCCTTGTTGCGCACCGCACGCTGCAATTCACGACCGGCGTCGCGTTCGCGTTCGGTGTCGCGCTTGTCGTATTCCTTCTTGCCCTTGCCCAGAGCGATCTCGCACTTGACCATGTGCTTGCTCCAGTACCAGGACAGGCATACGCAGGCGTAACCCTTTTGCTGCACGGCGGCGGCGAGTTTTTCCAGCTCGCGGCGGTTGAGCAGCAATTTGCGGGTACGCACCGGGTCGGCGATGACGTGGGTGCTTGCGGTCATCAGTGGCGTAATGTGGCTGCCGAGCAACCACGCTTCGCCATCCTTGAGCAGCACGTAACTGTCGACCAGTTGCAGCTTGCTCGCCCGCAGACTTTTTACTTCCCAGCCGGCCAGGACCAGACCAGCCTCGAACTTATGCTCGATGAAGTAATCGTGTCGCGCCTTTTTGTTCTGCGCGATGGTCCCTGTTGGGTGTTTCTTCTGTTTAGCCATAGGGGCGGCATTATATGGAGATAAATGGTTGTCGGCTACGGTGATGCTGCGTGCTTGAGCACGTTGAGTGAATCACGGACAATGCGGCCTCTTTTTCTAACGCTTGGGCGTGATAAACGATGTCGACAGACAAGGTTTCTGTCCACGGCAGTTGGGCTAGCCGCTGGGTGTTCATACTCGCCGCGACCGGTTCGGCCGTGGGATTGGGCAGCATTTGGAAATTCCCGTACATGGTCGGGGTCTACGGCGGCGGCGCCTTTGTGCTGATGTTTCTGGTGTGCATCGCCCTGATCGGAGTTCCGGTGATGCTCGCTGAAACCCTGATCGGCCGTCGCGCCCGACAGAGTCCGGCCAACGCCTTGAAGGCGCTGGCGCAGGAAGCAGGGCACTCGACCAAATGGTCGTGGGGCGCATTTGCCGGGATGATCACGGCATTGCTGATTCTGTCTTTCTATAGCGTGGTCGGCGGTTGGTCGCTGGATTACATCATTGATATGGGGCGTGGCGACTTCCAGGGCGTGACTGCGGATCAGGTCGGCGCCTACTTCGGTAACGTGATTGCCGACCCTTGGCGCCTGACACTTTGGCACACAATATTCATGCTGCTGTCGGCCATCGTGATCGCCAAAGGCGTGGTCGCGGGGCTTGAACGCAGTTTGCGGATCATGATGCCGCTGCTGTTCGTGATGATTCTGGTGCTACTGGGCTACAGCATGACCACCGGGCATTTCATGGAAGGCGTGCATTTCATGTTCGACTTCCACCCGGAAAAAGTCCTCGACGGTTTGCTGCCCGCCATGGGCCACGCGTTCTTCTCGCTGAGCGTGGGCGTCGGCTCGATCATGATCTACGGCGCCTACATGCCGAAGGATTCGTCGCTGTCCGGTACCGTTGTTGGTGTTGCGCTGCTCGATACCTTCGTCTCGCTGGTGGCCGGTCTGGCATTGTTTCCGATTGTGTTTGCAGCCGGTTTGAACCCGAGCGAAGGCCCTGGCCTGATGTTCGTCAGTCTGCCATTTGCCTTCGGTAACGTGGCATTCGGTCAGTTGATGGGCGTGGTGTTTTTCGTGCTGGTGGCGGTTGCGGCATGGAGTTCGGCGATTTCCCTGCTCGAACCGATGGTTGCTTATCTGGTTGAGCGCACGAAAATCAGCCGCGCCTGGGTCACGTTCTGGCTGGCATTCAGTTGCTGGTTCGTGGGTTTGGGAACCGTGTTTTCCTTCAATATCTGGAAGCAGGCGAAATTTTTCGTGAACGAAGGCGGCTCGTTCCATCTCTACCAATGGGGTGCGGCGAGCGGTCTCGACTTCTTTGGCGTGATCGATTTCTTCACCTCGCGGATCATGTTGCCGCTCGGTGGACTGTGTTTTGTATTGTTTGCCGGTTGGGTGATGGGGCGTGAAGCGGTGCGCGACGAGCTGTCGATCCGCAATCCTGCGCTGTTTGCCCTGTCTCTGTTCTTGATGCGCTACGTGGCGCCTATCGGCATTCTTGTAGTGTTTGCCGCTCAGCTCTGGAAGTAACGCTTACATGACGACACATATTCAACGCTCGGCGCTGCTGCCTTATCCGGCGCAGTTGCTCTACGACCTGGTCAACGACGTGGCGCGTTACCCGGAGTTTCTGCCGTGGTGTTCGGCGGCCGAGGTGCTGGAAAGCTCGCCGGAGTTCATGCGGGCC
Source organism: Pseudomonas sp. NPDC087346 (assembly GCF_044744235.1). Taxonomy (NCBI): domain Bacteria; kingdom Pseudomonadati; phylum Pseudomonadota; class Gammaproteobacteria; order Pseudomonadales; family Pseudomonadaceae; genus Pseudomonas; species Pseudomonas sp. NPDC087346. The sequence goes on along the minus strand of NZ_JBIUXX010000119.1, from coordinate 1,050 downwards.
AGCGTTGGCGTGGCCAAGGGCGGCCTCAGTCAGCACTTCGTCACACGCAATACGCTAGTGCCGGGGCAGTCCATCGAGATGAATCTGGAAGAGGGCCCGTTCACCCAGTTGCATGGCATCTGGGTGTTCAAGGCGCTGAACGAAAAAGCCTGCAAGATCAGCCTGGATCTGTCGTTCGACTACGCCGGGCCGCTGGTTCGGGCGACGCTCGGGCCGTTGTTCAATCAGGCCGCCAATACGCTGGTGGACGCGTTCTGCCAGCGTGCGAAGCAGATAAGTGGCTGAGCCGGTGATCGAGATTGAGGTGGTGTATGCCGCCGTGGATCGTCAGGTTTTGCGCACGGTCAGTGTGGCTGAGGGCCTGAGCGTCCGTGCGGCGCTGCTCGAATCTGGCATCGAAGCCGAGTTTCCTGAACTGGATCTGGCGAGTTGTCCGTTAGGGATCTTCGGCAAAGTGGTCGCTGATCCCGAGGTTCGCTTGGTTCAGGCCGGGGAGCGGATCGAAATTTATCGGCCGCTGCTGGCCGATCCGAAAGAAGTTCGACGCTTGCGAGCGGCCAAGGCTGCCGAAGCCAAGGCGCGTAATCAGTAAGCTGCTAAATAGCAGGCAATAAAAAACCCGGGATTTCCGGGTTTTTTATTGCCTCGCGAATTACTGCGGCGAGGTGTCCAGCGGTTCTGGTGTTGGAACCGGAACGGTTTCTACACCGTCCACGTCTTTCTGGATCTGATCCAGCAAAGAACCTGGCTTGACCGGTTTTTCCGGTTTTGGCTTCTCGGTGTTTTCAACAGGAGCGGTCACGTTAGTGCCACTGTCCTTGCCGAGAATGGCTTCGTCACGGCTCACACCGGGCATGAAGTCGCCCGACAGGCTGACAAGCTGGTCGTTGGAGTTAAAGATAACGCTGACGCGTTCCTGTTGGCGTTCACCGCCACCGGGTTGCAGGCTGTACAGATAATCCCAGCGATTGGCATGGAACGTGTCGGTCAGCAGAGGGTTGCCCATGATAAACCGTACTTGCGGCCGGGTCATTCCCGGGCGTAACTGGT
>NZ_JBIUXX010000118.1:0-7613 GCF_044744235.1 Pseudomonas sp. NPDC087346 | reverse complement strand
CTCGACTCCACCGAGCAGCGTCACATGAGTGCCGAGGACGTCTACAAGGCGTTGATGGAAGCTGGTGAGGATGTCGGTCTGGCCACGGTTTACCGTGTTCTGACCCAGTTCGAAGCAGCTGGCCTCGTGGTCCGTCATAACTTCGACGGTGGCCATGCGGTATTCGAACTAGCCGATGGTGGCCACCACGACCATATGGTCAACGTGGAAACCGGTGAGGTTGTCGAATTCGTTAGCCCGGAAATCGAAAAGCTCCAGAAGGCAATTGCCGAAGAGCACGGTGTCGACCTGGTTGATCACAACCTGGTGCTGTACGTACGCAAGAAAAAGTAAGCATGTCGCGCGAATTTCACATTCGCGAAACGAACGAAGGCGACCCAAGGGTCGCCTTCGTGCTTTCTGCCGTCCTTAAACTTTCGCGGTAACCACCATTTTTTTCGCGTGCGCCAAGGACTCCTTGGTCAAGTCGATGCCGCCGAGCATTCGCGCCACTTCTTCTATACGGTCGTTTTTACTCAGTTTGGAAACGGCAGTGTGGGTTGCTTCTTCCCCACGCACCTTGTGTACGAACAGATGCTGATGCCCTTGCGCCGCCACTTGTGGCAAGTGTGTAACGGTCAGGACCTGCCCGCGTTCACCCAGGCGGCGCAACAACTGGCCGACAATCTCGGCCGTCGGCCCGCCAATCCCCACGTCCACTTCGTCGAATACCAGCGTCGGTACGCGAGAGGTCTGCGCGGTGATCACCTGAATCGCCAGGCTGATCCGTGACAGCTCACCACCGGAGGCGACTTTTGCCAACGCCTTGAGTGGCTGGCCCGGGTTGGCGCTGACCAGCAATTCGACCTGTTCGAGGCCGTTGGGCAGCAGTTCTTTACTGGTGTTGGGGAGCAACTCAATAGTGAAGCGCCCGCCCGGCATGCCGAGGCGCTGAATCTCTTGTTCCACCGCACTCGTCAGACTGCCAGCGGCCTGATGGCGCAAATCGCTCAGCTCGCGGGCCTTCTCTTGATAATGGCGGGCATACGAAGCCAGCTCTTCGCCCAGGCGTTCGATGGATTCGTCATTGGCGTTGAGGGTTTCGATTTCATCCAGCAGCTTCTGCTGCATCTCGGCAACTTCGGTCGGTTGAATCCGGTGTTTGCGCGCCATGGTGTAGATGGCGTCGAGCCGTTCTTCCAGATATTGCAGGCGCGCAGGATCAGCATCGAAGTTATCGAGGAAACGATTGAGTTCGCCGACGGCCTCTTCAACCTGAATCTGTGCGCTGGTCAGCAGACTGCTGGCTTCGCCCAGAGCGCCAATTGAATTGTTCACGCTGGAGAGGCGGTTGAGGCTGGCGGTCAGCGCGTTCAGGACATTGCCTGAATCACTTTCGCTGCACTGCTCGACTACCTGTCGGCAAATGCCGAGCAAGGTTTCGGCGTTGGTCAGGTTTTTGTGTTCCTGCTCCAGTTGCTCAAGCTCGTTTTCGCCGAGATTGAGATTTTCCAGTTCTTCCAGTTGATAGCTGAGCAACTGGTGACGAGCGCGTTGTTCGTCGCCGGAGTTGGAGAGGCGCTCCAGTTCCTGGCGGGTCTGGCGCCAGCGTTGGGCAGCAAGCTGTACCTGGCGGGCCAGATCGGTGGCGCCGGCATACTCGTCGAGCAGGCGTCGATGGGTATCGGGCTTCAGCAGGGATTGATGTTCGTGCTGGCTGTGGATGTCGATCAGCAGTTCGCCAAGGGCCTTGAGATCGCCGAGCGGGCAGGGCGTGCCGTTGATGTAGCCGCGCGAGCGTCCTTCTGCGGTGATGACCCGGCGCAGGATGCACGGGCCGTCGTTTTCGAGATCGCGCTCGGCCAGCCAGACGCTGGCTTCGGGAATGTCGGCCAGATCGAAGGTCGCGAGAATATCGGCCTTGTCGGCGCCCGGGCGAACCACGCCGCTGTCGGCGCGATCCCCCAGGGTCAGGCCCAGGGCGTCGAGCATGATCGACTTGCCGGCGCCGGTTTCCCCTGTGATCACGCTCATCCCGCGATCAAGTTCGAGATCGAGATGTTCAACGATGGCGTAGTTATGTACGGACAGGTGCACCAGCATAAAGGCCGCTCCCAGGCTTTAGGTCTGGTTATTTATACAGTGTTTTGTTCTGGACTGACAATCCTTGGCGTTAGCTCGATTTGCTTGGATCAAATCAGCCTTTAGCGCATCCAGGAATGACAAAGCAGCACTTTTTTGTAGGGGTAATCGTTGCAGGCCCTTGAAGCCTGATTTTGCGGCCCCATATATCGGGACAGAAGCGCGAGTCAGGCTCGCGGACGATATTGAAAGGAGAATTCTATGGCTGACGAACAGACAGTAGATACGCAAAACCCAGAAGCCAATCAGGCATCCGATGCTTCGGGTGATGACCTGGCGACCCGTGTACAAGTGCTCGAAGAGCAATTGGCCGCCGCGCAGGATCAGTCTCTGCGTGTAGCTGCCGATCTGCAGAACGTCCGTCGTCGTGCCGAACAGGACGTCGAGAAGGCTCACAAGTTTGCGCTGGAAAAATTTGCCAGCGACCTGCTGCCGATCGTCGACAGCCTGGAGCGCGGTCTCGAACTGTCGAACCCGGACGACGAAAGCATCCGTCCGATGCGCGAAGGTATCGAGCTGACCCTGAAAATGTTCCAGGACACCCTCAAGCGTTATCAGCTTGAAGCGATCGATCCGCATGGCGAACCGTTCAACGCCGTTCACCATCAGGCGATGGCCATGCAGGAAAGCGCTGATGTTGAGCCGAACAGTGTTTTGAAGGTGTTCCAGAAGGGCTATCAGCTCAATGGTCGCTTGCTGCGCCCGGCAATGGTCGTGGTCAGCAAGGCGCCTGCGCCGGTTTCGCCTTCGATTGACGAACAGGCTTGAAATCCGCCGCAAGGCCCCCATTTATAAGTCAAGCGTTTAAGTGCTACCGCAGTTAGCCACCACTGCTGCGGCAACCAAATCCAAAGTTTCGGGAGAGTTAACATGGGCAAAATTATCGGTATCGACCTGGGGACTACCAACTCCTGCGTCTCCGTGCTGGAAAACGGCAAAGCAAAAGTTATTGAAAACGCTGAAGGCGCGCGTACCACGCCGTCGATCATCGCTTACGCCAACGATGGCGAGATTCTGGTCGGCCAGTCCGCCAAGCGTCAGGCAGTGACCAATCCGCACAACACCCTGTACGCGGTGAAGCGTCTGATCGGTCGTCGTTTTGACGAAGAAGTTGTACAGAAAGACATCCAGATGGTCCCTTACAAGATCGTCAAGGCTGACAACAGCGACGCCTGGGTTGAAGTGAACGGCCAGAAAATGTCGCCGCCACAAATCTCGGCTGAAATTCTGAAGAAAATGAAGAAGACCGCCGAAGACTACCTCGGCGAGCCAGTGACCGAAGCGGTCATCACCGTTCCGGCTTACTTCAACGACAGCCAGCGTCAGGCGACCAAAGACGCCGGCCGTATCGCCGGTCTGGACGTTAAACGTATCATCAACGAACCAACCGCAGCCGCTCTGGCTTACGGTATGGACAAGGCCAAGGGCGATCACACCGTGATCGTTTACGACCTGGGTGGCGGTACTTTCGACGTCTCCGTGATCGAGATCGCTGAAGTTGACGGCGAGCACCAGTTCGAAGTGTTGGCCACCAACGGCGACACGTTCCTGGGCGGTGAAGACTTTGACATTCGTCTGATCGACTACCTCGTTGACGAATTCAAGAAAGAAAGCGGCATGAACCTGAAAGGTGATCCGCTGGCCATGCAGCGCCTGAAAGAAGCCGCTGAAAAAGCCAAGATCGAACTGTCTTCGAGCAATTCGACCGACGTGAACCTGCCGTACATCACTGCAGACGCCACCGGTCCTAAGCACCTGAACGTGAAAATTTCGCGTGCCAAGCTCGAAGCACTGGTTGAAGACCTGGTTCAGCGCACCATCGAGCCTTGCCGCATTGCGATGAAAGACGCTGGTCTGGACGTTGGCGCGATCAACGACGTGATCCTGGTCGGCGGTCAGACTCGTATGCCGCTGGTGCAGAAGCTGGTTACCGATTTCTTCGGTAAAGAAGCTCGTAAAGACGTGAACCCGGACGAAGCTGTTGCCATGGGTGCTGCAATCCAGGGTGCTGTTCTGGCTGGTGACGTGAAAGACGTTCTGCTGCTCGACGTCAGCCCGCTGACCCTGGGTATCGAAACCATGGGTGGCGTGATGACCGCGCTGATCGAGAAAAACACCACGATTCCTACCAAGAAATCGCAAGTGTTCTCGACTGCCGATGACAACCAGGGCGCAGTGACCATTCACGTTCTGCAAGGTGAGCGTAAGCAAGCCACACAGAACAAGTCCCTGGGCAAGTTCGACCTGGCCGACATTCCACCTGCTCCACGTGGTGTGCCGCAGATCGAAGTGACCTTCGACATCGACGCCAACGGCATCCTGCACGTCGGCGCGAAAGACAAGGCTACCGGCAAGACTCAGTCGATCGTGATCAAGGCTAACTCGGGTCTGTCCGAGGAAGAAATTCAGCAGATGATTCGTGATGCTGAAACCAACGCCGACGCAGACCGTCAGTTCGAAGAGCTGGCCGCAGCCCGTAACCAGGGCGACGCACTGGTTCACTCGACGCGCAAAATGATCGTCGATGCCGGCGATAAAGTGACCGCTGAAGAGAAGACTGCGATCGAAGCTGCTGTGGTTGCCCTGGAAGCCGCTGTGAAAGGCGACGACAAGGCTGCCATCGAAGCGAAAGTCGAAGAGCTGTCGAAACTCTCGGCACCGGTTGCCCAGAAGATGTACGCCGAACAGGCTCAGCCTGCTGAAGGCGCGGCACCGCACGACGAGAAAGCGGAAAAGGCTGACGATGTTGTCGATGCCGAGTTCGAAGAAGTCAAAGACCACAAGTAAGTTGTTGGTCGGCCGGTTGACTGCCTTTAGGCAGTGACTGGTAGGATGTCGCCGCGCGGGAGCTTGCTCCCGCGTTGGCGTATCTGGAATACGCGAATTTTTACAGCATGCGACAAGCTTCGGATGCTGCTGGTATGGCCGGGAATGCTCCTGCTTTTCGCGCCGCAAGTACCAAATGAAACAAAGACCAGGATCGTTGAATTGACGTGAGTTGGGTCCGGGCCTGTATTGGGGCTCAACGAGTTTGGCCATCCTCAGGAGGGGTTTGCCGAACGTCCTCAAGAGTGCAGAAGACTTATGGCAAAGCGTGACTATTACGAAGTGTTGGGTGTTGAGCGTGGCTCAAGCGATGCAGACCTGAAAAAGGCCTATCGCCGTCTGGCCATGAAGCATCACCCGGACCGTAATCCCGATGACAAAGCATCGGAAGAGATGTTCAAGGAGGCCAACGAGGCCTACGAAGTGCTGTCCGATTCGAGCAAGCGCGCAGCGTATGACCAATATGGTCATGCTGGTGTCGATCCGAGCATGGGTGGCGGTGGCGCCGGTTTCGGCGGTCAGAACTTCTCCGATATCTTCGGCGATGTCTTCAGTGATTTCTTCGGTGGCGGTCGCGGCGGTTCCCGTGGCGGCGCTCAGCGTGGCAGCGACTTGCGCTACACGCTGGAACTGAATCTTGAAGAAGCAGTTCGCGGCACCAGCGTGAATATTCGCGTGCCGACGCTGGTCAACTGCAAGCCATGTGATGGTTCGGGCGCCAAGAAAGGCTCCTCGCCTTCGACGTGCCCGACTTGCGGCGGTATCGGTCAGGTACGCATGCAGCAAGGCTTCTTCTCGGTGCAGCAAACCTGCCCGCGCTGCCATGGTCAGGGCAAGATCATTTCCGATCCGTGCGATTCCTGCCACGGTGACGGTCGCATCGAAGAGTACAAAACCCTGTCGGTCAAAGTGCCGGCGGGCGTCGATACCGGCGACCGCATTCGTCTTTCCGGCGAAGGCGAAGCGGGTACGCAGGGCGGCCCGACTGGCGACCTGTACGTGGTTATCAATGTGCGCGAGCACGATATTTTCCAGCGCGACGGCAAGCATCTGTTCTGCGAAGTGCCAATCAGCTTCGTTGATGCGGCGCTCGGTGGCGAGCTGGAAATTCCGACCCTCGACGGTCGCGTCAAACTGAAAATCCCTGAAGGCACTCAGACCGGCAAGCAGTTCCGTGTACGCGGCAAAGGCGTGGCGCCGGTACGTGGCGGTGGTGCGGGCGATCTGATGTGCCGCGTTGCGGTCGAGACTCCGGTCAACCTGAATCGTCGTCAGCGTGAATTGCTGGAAGAGTTCCGCAGTTCGCTGGCAGATGACAACAGCCATTCCCCGAAAACCACCGGTTGGTTCGACGGTGTGAAGCGCTTCTTCGGCGATTTGTAAGGAGTCGGCATGCGACGTATTGCAGTGATGGGCGCCGCCGGGCGCATGGGCAAGATTCTGGTCGAGGCGGTGCAGCAACGCGCACCGCTGACCGGTTTGACGGCTGCCGTTGTGCGTCCGGGCAGTACGCTGATCGGTGTTGATGCTGGTGAGTTGGCTTCGCTGGGACGCATCGGTGTGCCGCTGTCCGGTCATCTGGAGTCGGTCGCGGAAGAGTTCGACGTGTTGATCGACTTCACGCTGCCGGAAGTCATGCTGAAAAATCTGGCGTTCTGCCGCAAGGCGGGCAAGGCCATGGTGATCGGCACGACCGGTCTGGATGCTGCGCAGAAGCAGTTGTTGGTCGAGGCCGGTAAGGATATTCCTATCGTGTTCGCTGCCAACTTCAGTGTAGGCGTCAACCTGTCGCTGAAGCTGCTCGACATGGCGGCACGCGTGCTGGGTGATGATGCGGATATCGAAATTATCGAAGCCCATCACCGCAACAAGATCGACGCGCCGTCAGGCACGGCGCTGCGCATGGGCGAAGTGATCGCCAGTGCGCTGGATCGTGATCTGCAGAAGGTCGCGGTCTATGGTCGCGAGGGTCATACCGGCGTGCGTGAGCGTGAAACCATTGGTTTCGCCACTGTGCGCGGTGGTGATGTGGTCGGTGATCACACCGTGCTGTTCGCCTGTGAGGGTGAGCGTCTGGAGATCACTCACAAGGCATCCAGTCGCATGACTTTCGCCAAGGGCGCCGTGCGTGCCGCGCTGTGGCTGGATGGTCGTGAGGCGGGTCTTTACGACATGCAGGACGTGCTCGACCTGCGTTGATCCAAAGTTTATCCCGGTGCAAACACCCAGTTTGTGCCGGTTTTTCACCGCTGCGCGACGGCCTGTCGCATTCTTCGCCCTTTCGGGCTCATTGGCGGTAGACCAAAAAAGCCTTTTTCTGTAAGCTACAGCTTTAGTGTGTCCACTAAAAGCGCGCAGAATAATTCAGTGAATGAGCGGGGTGACGTGTCCATACGTCACTCCGCTTTTTTACAACCTGCGATTGCCCCTTCATGCTTTATTTACGGGTGGTCTTCTTGACTAAGCCAGCCATACTCGCCCTTGCTGATGGCAGCATTTTTCGCGGCGAAGCCATTGGAGCCGACGGCCAGACCGTTGGAGAGGTGGTGTTCAACACCGCAATGACCGGCTATCAGGAAATCCTTACCGATCCTTCCTACGCCCAACAGATCGTGACCCTGACTTACAGTTAGTTAGTGATTAGTGTATAGAATGAGTTTTTTTTG
>NZ_JBIUXX010000117.1:0-7630 GCF_044744235.1 Pseudomonas sp. NPDC087346 | reverse complement strand
CGCGAACTGCGCATTGGTGAGAACAACGACTGTCGCCTTGGGTGGACCAGTTGGCTGGGCTGCGAAAAAGCAGACGGCGTGGTGACCCTGGGCAGCAAAATTCATTAAGGACGTGAGCCATGATCAACGTAGACCTGCAACAACTCATCCAGGCGCTGGACGCCGAAACCCGTCGTGACCTGGAACGTTCGGCGGAACGTTGTGTTGCCCGTGGCGGCAGCAAGATCCTCGTCGAAGACCTGATGCTCGGCTTGCTGGAGCGTCCGAATGGCTTGCTCGCACGCGCGTTGCAAGACGCCGATGTCGATGCCGGTGAACTGAGTGCTGCACTGCAATCGCGGGTCGAGCACAGCGCCTCGCGTAACCCGGTTTTCGCCCCGGAACTGGTGCAATGGCTGCAAGACGCGTTGCTGGTGGCCAACCTTGAACTTGGTCAGACCCAGGTTGAGGACGCGGCGCTGATCCTCGCGTTGCTGCGCAATCCGATGCGTTATGCCGGCAGCCGCTATCAGCCGCTGCTCGCCAAACTGAACATTGATCGCCTGAAAGAATTTGCCCTGTCGCAACAGGAGCAACCGGCAGGCAATGGCAAACCGGCCGCACAAGGCGAGTCGCTGCTGCAACGCTTCACCCACAACCTGACCCAACAGGCCCGCGACGGCAAGCTCGACCCGGTGCTGTGCCGCGATGGCGCGATCCGGCAGATGGTCGACATCCTCGCTCGTCGCCGTAAAAACAACCCGATTGTGGTCGGTGAGGCCGGTGTCGGTAAAACCGCCATCGTTGAAGGTCTGGCCTCGCGCATCGCTGCCGGTGAAGTGCCGCAAGTGCTCAAAGGCGTCGAGCTGCTGTCGCTGGACATGGGCCTGTTGCAGGCCGGCGCCAGCGTCAAAGGTGAATTCGAACGTCGTCTGAAAGGTGTGATCGATGAAGTCAAAGCTTCGCCAAAACCGATCATTCTGTTCATCGACGAAGCTCACACCCTGATCGGTGCGGGCGGTAATGCCGGTGGTTCCGACGCAGCCAATCTGCTGAAACCGGCACTGGCGCGTGGCGAGTTGCGCACCATCGCCGCGACTACCTGGGCCGAGTACAAGAAATACTTCGAGAAAGACCCGGCGCTGGCCCGTCGTTTCCAGCCAGTGCAACTGCACGAACCGACTGTCAGCGAAGCAGTGACCATCCTCCGTGGTCTGGCTCAGGTTTACGAGAAGAGCCACGGCATCTACCTGCGTGACGACGCCGTGGTATCGGCTGCCGAGTTGTCCGCCCGTTATCTGGCCGGCCGCCAACTGCCGGACAAAGCCGTCGACGTGCTCGATACCGCTTGTGCCCGCGTGCGCATCAGCCTCGCTGCCGCCCCGGAAAGCCTTGAGCGTCTGCGTGGCGAACTGGCTGAAGGTGGCCGTCAGCGTCAGGCGCTGCGCCGCGATGCCGAGGCCGGTCTGCTGATTGACCACGAAGCGCTGGATGCACTGGAAGCGCGTCTGGACGAAGCCGAAAGCGAAATGGTCGCGCTGGAAACCCTGTGGACTGAACAGAAGCAACTGGCCGAACGCCTGTTGGAGCTGCGTCAGCAACTGGCCAAGGCCCGTGAAGCCGCCGCCGTCGAGCCGACTGTCACGGTCGAGGAAGACGCCGAAGGCACCGTGATCGAAACCCTCGCCGCTGAAGTCGAAGAAGGTCAAAGCGTCGAAGCGCTGGAAGCTCAGCTCAACGAAACCCACAGCGCACTGACCGCCGCGCAGGTCAAGGAGCGTCTGGTCAGCTTCGAAGTCTGCCCGCGTCTGGTCGCCGAAGTAATCAGCGCCTGGACCGGTGTGCCATTGGCGCAACTGGCCCGCGAGCACAACGCCAAGGTCGCAAGTTTCGCCACCGATCTGCGCACGCGTATTCGCGGTCAGGAACAAGCCGTGCACGCGCTGGATCGCTCGATGCGCGCCACCGCTGCCGGCCTGAACAAGCCTGATGCGCCGGTCGGCGTGTTCCTGCTGGTCGGCCCGAGCGGCGTCGGCAAGACCGAAACTGCGCTGGCGCTGGCCGACTTGCTGTACGGCGGTGATCGTTTCATCACCACCATCAACATGTCCGAGTTCCAGGAGAAGCACACCGTTTCGCGCCTGATCGGTGCGCCGCCGGGCTACGTCGGTTACGGCGAAGGCGGCATGCTCACTGAAGCGGTACGTCAGAAGCCGTACTCGGTGGTGCTGCTCGATGAAGTCGAGAAGGCAGATCCGGACGTGCTCAACCTGTTCTACCAAATCTTCGACAAAGGTGTGGCCAACGACGGTGAAGGTCGCGAGATCGATTTCCGCAACACGCTGATTCTGATGACCTCGAACCTCGGCAGTGACCGCATCAGCGACCTCTGCGAGAACGGCGCACGGCCGACTGCCGAAGTGCTCGAAGAAACCATTCGCCCGGTGCTCAGCAAACACTTCAAACCGGCGCTGCTGGCGCGGATGAAAGTGGTGCCGTACTACCCGGTCGGCGGCCCGGTGCTGCGCGAGCTGATCGAGATCAAACTCGGTCGTCTCGGCGAGCGCCTCAACCGTCGTCAGCTGGATTTCAGCTGGTGCCAGAACCTCGTCGATCATCTGTCCGAGCGTTGCACGCAAAGCGACAGCGGTGCGCGCCTGATCGATCATTTGCTCGATCAGCACGTGCTGCCGCTGGTAGCGGATCGTCTGCTCGACGCGATGGCTACCGGTGAAAGCCTCAAGCGTGTGCATGCCACGCTCGACGGCAACGCCAGCGTGACGTGCGAGTTCGTCTGAGGTGGGCGTGATGTTCACTCAAGTGCCGCAACCACTGGTTTACGCCGAAGCCTTGCTGGCGCAATTCGCCAGCCTGTCGCGCGCGGCGGACGGTGCTGCGCTGCTGGGTGACTTCGTGCGCGGTCTGGCCGAACTGAGCGGTTGCGAGCTGACGCAGTTGTACCTGCTCGACGCCACGCACACGTGCCTCGGAATGAACGCCGAGTGCCTCGATGGTGTGTTGCAACCACGCGGCGCGGCGAGCCTGCCGGCCGACTACAACGGTGAACAACTGCTGCAATTTGCCCTATGCCAGAACCGCGTGGTGAGCCTTGGCGACTTGGGCGGCAGCCTGCACGAAACCAGTTTCCTGCCGGCCACGTCGGTGGCGTGGCAATCGCTGCTGTGCGTGCCGCTGGTCAATCAGCAGAAGGCTGTCGAAGGCTTGCTGTTGTGCGCCAGTCGTCATCGCGTTGAACTGCAAGGGTTTGCCGATTCGCTCGGGCAGCTCGGCTCGTTCGTGCTGGGGCAGTTGCACTTGTTGCAACGGCTGCGTCAGCCAGTCGGCGTCGAGGCGCCGGCCAGCCGCAGCGTGCCGAGTGTCAGTGGTTATGGCCTGATCGGTAAGAGCGCGGCAATGCGCCAGACTTACTCGCTGATCAGCAAAGTGCTGCACAGCCCGTACACCGTGATGTTGCGCGGCGAGACCGGCACCGGCAAGGAAGTGGTGGCCCGCGCCATTCATGACTGCGGCCCGCGTCGGTCCCAGGCGTTCATCGTGCAAAACTGCGCAGCGATTCCGGAAAACCTGCTGGAAAGCGAACTGTTCGGCTATCGCAAAGGCGCGTTCAGCGGCGCCGACCGTGACCGTCCGGGGCTGTTCGATGCTGCCAATGGCGGCACGCTGTTGCTCGATGAAATCGGCGATATGCCGATGTCGCTGCAATCGAAGCTGCTGCGCGTGTTGCAGGAAGGCGAAATCCGTCCGCTGGGTTCCAACGATACGCACAAGATCGATGTGCGGATCATTGCCGCGACGCACCGTGATCTGGCGGTGCTGGTCAGCGAAGGCAAATTCCGTGAGGACCTGTACTACCGTCTCGCGCAATTTCCGATTGAGCTGCCGGCGCTGCGTCACCGCGAAAACGACATCCTCGATCTGGCCCGCCACTTCGCCGAAAAAGCCTGCGCGTTTTTGCAGCGTGACCCGGTGCGCTGGTCGGATGCGGCGCTGGATCACCTGTCCGGCTACGCCTTCCCCGGCAACGTGCGTGAACTCAAAGGACTGGTCGAGCGAGCGGTGCTGTTGTGCGAAGGCGGCGAGTTGCTGGCCGAGCATTTTTCGCTGCGCCTCACCGAGCCGATGCCGGATGATGCTGGCAGCCTGAATCTGCGCGAACGTCTGGAACAGGTCGAACGCAGTCTGCTGCTCGATTGCCTGCGCAAGAACGACGGCAATCAGACTTTGGCCGCCCGCGAACTGGGCCTGCCACGCAGAACGCTGCTTTATCGCCTCGGGCGCCTGAATATCAATCTGGGTGACTTCGATGGTTGATCTGAAATTGATTTCTGCAATTGGCAGATCCCCAATAACCAGCAATTCCCCTGTGGTGAAGGGATTTTCCTCACCACAGGAGATTGGCTCCAGGCCTTGGTTTAGAGCCTCCCCAAAGAATGAATTCGCTTATAACAGCGCCGCCCGCAAGGGTCGGCGCTTTGTGCTTTGTCTACACCTGGAGACCTTCTGATGTCTGTTCGTCACTGGCACGCTGCCCTGCTGACCCTCGTCGTTCTATGCGGCCTTGGCGGTTGCAGCGGCAATTACAAATTCAACGACAACGACTATCGCCCGTTGGGTGATCCGCAAGCGGTCAATCGCGGCAAGTGACCGCAAGGAGCATCAAACATGGAATTGGTTTTCGAAATGCTGAACACCAAGCAGTTCGTGCCCACCGAGTTGTGCCAGAGGACCTTCAAACAGGCCGGTGGCGTGATCGGGCGGGGCGAGGACTGCGACTGGATCATCCCTGACCGCAAGCGTCATCTGTCGAACCATCACGCGATTGTCAGCTTTCGCGAAGGTGTGTTCTTCCTGACCGACAGCAGCAGCAACGGGATTCAGGATGGCGGCAGCGGTGCACGTCTGAACAAAGGCGAGCCAGTGCGTATCGAGCACGGCAGCACCTACGTGCTCGGCGACTTCGAGATTCGTGCACGACTGGTGCGAGACCCGGCGACCTTCGACGGTGAAGCCGGCCGTCCGCGTGCTGCTGGCAGCATCATTCCGGACGACGCGTTTCTCGATCTCGACCCGCTCAATGCGCTCGAACAGCAAGAGCGCGTGTACTCGGAAATCGACGAACTGCTGGCGCCGAACACTGCGCCCGAAGACAGCCGTCAGCGCGCCGACTATGCGCGCATCGACATGGAAAGCCTGATGGTGCCGGAGCTGATCGCCGCTCCCGCCGAACCTGCGCCTGCTCCGGCCCCGAAAGCCGTCGAGCGTCAGAGCGAAGGTTTCTGGGACCACTTCGGTGCAGCGCTCGGTGTCGATCTCAAAGGCCTCGATCACGATGCCCGCGAAGCGCTCGCCCTCAACGCCGCACGCCTGCTGCGTCAGAGCATCGGCGGTTTGCAGCAGAGCTTGCGTACTCGTTCCGAGCTGAAAAACGAACTGCGTCTGGCCCAGACCACCGTGCAAGGCACCAACAAGAATCCGCTGAAATTCGCTGTCGATCCGAGCGAAGCACTGGAGATTCTGTTGCAGGCGCACAAGCCCGGGCACCTGCCGGCCGAGCAAGCGGTGTCCCGAGCGTTCCGTGATTTGCAGGCGCATCAGGTGGCCTTGCTGACCGCCAGCCGCGCCGCCGTTCGCGGCACGCTGGAGCACTTCTCGCCGGAGCAGTTGACCCTGCGTTTCGAGCGCGACAACAAACCGTTGCTCGCCACCTCGGGCGGACGCTGGAGAGCGTTCGGGCGTTATCACCAGGCACTGCGTCAGGACGATGACTGGAGCGAGCGTCTGCTGGCCCGCGATTTCGCTCAGGCCTACGAAGAACAGATCCGCCTGATCTCCACCCTCCACACCGACCACCAGGATGATGCGCATGTCTCGCCGTTCGACCGCTTTTTTCAAGACGCTGACTGCGCTCACCGTACTGGTGCTGCTGGCTGGATGCTCGTCGTTGTCGCCGTACTCGAAAGTGACCAAGGTCAACCTGAAACTGACCGGCAGCGATCAGCTCAACCCGGACCTCAACGGGCGCCCGTCGCCAATCGTTGTGCGTCTGTTCGAACTCAAACACCCGGTGACCTTCGAGAACGCTGACTTCTTCAGCCTCTACGAGCGCGCCAAGGAATCCCTCAACCCGGATCTGGTGGCCAGCGAAGAACTCGAACTGCGCCCGGGTGAAACCGTGGAACTGAAACTCAGCGTGGAGGAGGGCAGCCGTTACGTCGGCATCCTCGCCGCCTACCGCGACCTGCCGGATACCAAGTGGCGCTACACCGTGCAGATCACGCCGCTGGAACTCACCGACGCCGATCTGACGCTTGATCAGGCCGGTATCCGCAACACCAATGAAGTGCTCGCCAAGGCGGATGACTGAACATGAATACCCATAAAGTCATTTGGCAGGAAGGCATGCTGCTGCGTCCGCAGCACTTCCAGCACAACGATCGCTACTACGATCACCAGATGAAAACCCGCACCCAGTTGCTGGGCAGTTACACCTGGGGCTTTCTCAATCTGGAGATCGACTTGCAGTTCCTCAACATGGGCAAACTGGTGATCAGTGAAGCCTCGGGGATTCTGCCGGACGGCAGCCTGTTCGAACTCGGCGGCAACACCGAGCCGCTGGCGCTGGACGTGCCGCCGAACACTGGCAACACGCCAATCTATCTGGCGCTGCCACTGGTTACCGGTAACCACATCGAGTCGCGTCGTCCGGAGCAGTCCGACGTGCTGGCGCGTTTCACCGCGTATGACGCCGAAGTCGCCGACTCCAACGCTGGCGACGATTCCGCCAGCCAGGTCAGCTGCGGTCGCCCGGATTTCAAACTGTTGCTCGGCGAGCAACAGAGCGATCAGGCCTACGTGAAGCTGAAGATCTGCGACGTGCTCGACACCACGCCGGACGGCGTGATCAGCCTCGATCCGGATTTTGTGCCGACCTACATTCAGGCGCATGCTTCCAGCTATCTGCTGTCGTGCCTGAAAGAAGTGATCAGCATGCTCAACCACCGTGGCGACACGATTGCCGAGCGGATTCGCTCCAACGGCAAGGTCGGCGGCGCAGAGGTTGGCGACTTCATGATGCTGCAACTGATCAACCGCACCGAGCTGCTGCTGCGTCACTACCTCGGTCTGGAGCAGGTGCACCCGGAAGAGTTGTACCGCACGTTGCTGACCATGCTCGGCGATCTGGCGACCTTCTCCGGCGAGAGCAAACGTCCGCGTCTGGACAGCCGTTACTCGCACGCCGATCAGGGCGGGAGTTTCCGCAAACTGATGGAAGCGATCCGTCAGGTGCTGTCGATGGTGCTCGAACAGCACGCCATCGAACTGATCCTGCAAGCGCGTCAGTACGGGATCATTGTGTCGCCGTTGCACGACCACAAACTGCTGGGCTCGGCGTCGTTCGTGCTGGCGGCCAGTGCCAACTGCGACTCCGAAGAACTGCGCCACCGCTTGCCGGCGCACCTCAAGGTCGGCCCGGTGGAGCGTATTCGCCAACTGGTCAACCTGCACCTGCCCGGGATCAAGGTCAAACCGTTGCCGGTGGCCCCGCGGCAGATTGCGTTCCATTCGAACAAAACCTATTTCATTCTCGAACTCAGTTCCGAAGACTTGGCACAACTCGAGCGCTCCGGCG
>NZ_JBIUXX010000116.1:1736-7782 GCF_044744235.1 Pseudomonas sp. NPDC087346 | reverse complement strand
AGCGATCGGTCTCCCCCAGAAACACATCTTCGTATGTCCGCACCAGCGAGCTTAGACTCACTCGATTGGTGTGGGAGCAACATACAAGGAGCTGCGGCACGCTGCGATCTTTTGATCTTAAAAGCCCAAAGTCAAAAGATCGCAGCGTGCCGCAGCTCCTACAGTGGAATTGTGGGGGCGGGGAATTGCGGGCAAAAAAACGCCCCGAACCAGTCGGGGCGTCAGTCTTGTGGCTTTGCGGTTAGCTTTCTATTCGATCCGCAAAGGCCGTTTGCTCAGGCGAGGCAGAATCAGTGGAACTGTTCTTCTTCGGTCGAACCGGTCAGCGCGGTTACCGAGGACGAGCCGCCCTGAATCACGGTGGTCATGTCGTCGAAGTAGCCGGTGCCCACTTCCTGCTGGTGAGCCACGAAGGTGTAACCCTTGGAGGCGTCAGCGAATTCCTGCTCTTGCAGCTTCACGTAGGCAGTCATTTCGTTGCGGGCGTAGTCGTGCGCCAGGTTGAACATGCTGTGCCACATGTTGTGAATGCCGGCCAGGGTGATGAACTGGTGCTTGTAACCCATGGCGGACAGTTCGCGCTGGAACTTGGCGATGGTCGCGTCGTCCAGGTTTTTCTTCCAATTGAAGGAAGGCGAGCAGTTGTACGACAGCAGTTGGTCCGGGTATTCCTTTTTGATCGCTTCAGCGAAGCGACGTGCTTCGTCCAGATCCGGCTTGGCGGTTTCGCACCAGATCAGGTCGGCGTACGGAGCGTAAGCCAGGCCACGGGCGATTGCCTGGTCCAGACCGGCGCGAACCTTGTAGAAGCCTTCCTGAGTGCGCTCGCCAGTCACGAATGGCTGGTCGTACGGGTCGCAATCGGAAGTCAGCAGGTCAGCGGCGTTAGCATCGGTACGCGCCAGAATGATGGTCGGAGTACCGGCAACGTCAGCAGCCAGACGTGCAGCAGTCAGCTTCTGTACGGCTTCCTGGGTTGGCACCAGAACCTTGCCGCCCATGTGGCCGCATTTCTTCACGGAAGCCAGTTGGTCTTCGAAGTGAACGCCGGCGGCGCCTGCTTCGATCATGCTCTTCATCAGCTCGTAGGCGTTCAGTACGCCGCCGAAACCGGCTTCAGCATCAGCCACGATCGGTGCGAAGTAGTCGATGTAACCATCGTCGCCCGGGTTCTTGCCGGCTTTCCACTGGATCTGGTCAGCACGACGGAACGAGTTGTTGATGCGCTTGACCACGGTTGGAACCGAGTCCACCGGGTACAGCGACTGATCCGGGTACATCGATTCGGCGGAGTTGTTGTCCGCAGCAACCTGCCAGCCAGACAGGTAAATCGCCTGGATACCGGCTTTAACCTGCTGAACAGCCTGACCGCCGGTCAGGGCGCCCATGCAGTTGACGAAGTCTTTCTCTGGACGGAAGGACGGCTTGGCACCCTGGGTAACCAGGTTCCACAGCTTCTCGGCGCCCATTTTTGCAAGGGTGTGCTCAGGTTGAACCGAGCCACGCAGGCGGACGACGTCAGCAGCGGAGTAAGCGCGTGTCACGCCTTTCCAGCGCGGGTTTTCAGCCCAGTCTTTTTCGAGGGCTGCAATTTGCTGTTCGCGTGTCAGTGCCATGGAGATAAACCTCGTCGCGTCTTTATGAAAAGTTGTTCTGCGGTGGAAAATTCCTGCGCTCGCTGACCAAAAGCTTAGGTGGTCAAGTCGGATTCGGCGGGGTAGGCGACGGGATGAACGATGGGCTCGAGGGGAAGTGAGCAGGTAAAGGCGAACTGGCGGGCGTACTCCGGGCATCGTGGGCCTTTCATACGAACTACAGTGTGATGCCGGGTTACCTAGTTACGCTTCCGTCCCTCGGGACAACTTCGTTCCAGTCGACAACCTCGTCAAACACACCTTGTGGGCGGTACAGACACGAAGCGGTTCGCGGGGGTAGGTGCGAACATCGCTTCGAAGGCCCTTGCCAGGGCCTCTGATTAGCGGGAGCGAGGCCATCATGCCTTTGCTTTTTTGCCTCGTCAAACGTTTTGTAGTGCTTTTTTTCAAGCACTACATCTTTCGTCTAATACGACTAATCAGTCAGTTTTCGGTGCTTTAGTCCAGCGTCTCGACTTTGACCCGCAAGGTCATGTCATCCCGGCCCTGAGTAGAGTAGCTGCGGGTCTGGCTCTGTTTGTCGGCCTGGGTTTCGCGATTCACTCCGGCCAGGGTGATCCACTCGCCGAGACGCCCCGTGACAGTTGTGTCGGTGCTTTGCACGTTCACTACATCGGGACGTTCCTGGCTCATACGGTCACTGTTGGTACTGATCGCCAGGTGAACGGTTTCACCGGTAACGCTGGCAGTGACGTAGAAGCCCTGCGTGACGTTTCGGTATTGGGTCTGGCTGCTGTAATCGCCGTAGGAATTGCTCTGGCTGCTGGTGATCGGCACGCTCTGGCCGACCTGAATCAGCGCGGGCGCACCTTCGCTGGCCTGGATCTGCTGAATGCCGCCATCGCGGCTGGCGGTGCTGTAATTGATGATTCTGGTTTGTTGATCGCCGGTGTTCTGCTGATTGTTTTCGTTGGTGTCGACGGTGATCAGCAGGCGTTTCGGCGCAGTATCCAGTTGCGTCAGCAGGGCTTTGAGTTCCTGGATCTTGTCTGGCTCGGCCTTGACGATCAGTTGATTGCCATAGGCGCTGACCTGGCCGTCTCTGCCGATGAAGTCTTGCGCCATCGGCAGCATGTCGGCGCTGGTGCGGTACTTGAGGGGCACGATTTCTGTGGCTGCCATCACCGAAAGGCTGCAACCGAGCAGCAGGGTGGTGAGCAGGGTGCGTAGGGACATGTCCGTTATCTCCGCGTTCTAAAGGCTTGATATTGCCAGTTTGTCGGCCTCGGGTGGGGCAAGTTGAATCGTAGACAGCAAAACGCCCCGACATCGTTTGATGTCAGGGCGTTTTGTGTTGTGCTTTCGGGCCCCTTCGCGAGCAGGCTCGCTCCCACAGTTGGAATGCATTTCCCTGTGGGAGCGAGCCTGCTCGCGAAAGCCGCGCCGCGGGTTCAGGCCGAATGCCGAACCATATCCACATGCGGTATCCCGGCTTCCAGAAATTCCTCGCTGACCAGGCTGAAACCCAAGCGCTCATAGAACGCCGTGGCCTGCACCTGGGCGCTGAGCATTTGCTGTTGCAAACCACGCGCTTCAGCTTCGGCGATCACCGCTTGCATCAGTGCATCACCGACCTTCATGCCGCGCCAGTCCTTCAGTACCGAAACCCGACCGATGTGCCCGTCGGGCAGCAGGCGAGCGGTACCTATCGGAAAGTCGCCTTCGAAGGCCAGAAAATGCACCGCTGTAGCGTCGTCGGCATCCCACTCAAGCTCAGGCGGAACCGATTGCTCGGCGATGAACACCGTTTCACGAATGCGCCGGATCTCGGCGATGTCCTTTTGCCAGTCTGCGACACGTACGCGAATCTTATTCATCGGCGAACCCCAGGCTCCCTTGCTTGACCAGTTCGCACAGCAGGCCGCGGCCGTCTTCGTCGATCAGCCACTCACCGAGGTTATCGGTGTGCAGGGCGTCGGCGGCGCAGATCATTTTCAGCAGTTCGCGCAGTTTGCCCGGCAGATAGCGGCTCTGGCCGCTGGCGAACAGCAGCAGGTCGTCATCGACTTCCGACCAGGCGAGGCGGGCGCTTGGGTTGCGAACCAGGATCGCGCCTTGCTCCAGTGCGCTGAGCACGTCGTCTTCGGCCAGATCGTCCGGGCCGGTAACCAGTTCCGGGTAGCGCGGTTCGGTCATGTACTGGCCGAACCAGGTCAGCAGCAGGCGCTCGTCGCTCATGTGTTCGGCGAGCAGGCTTTTCAGGCGATCCAGTGCATCGTGTTGAATCTGATGCGGATCGGCTGCCGGCTGCGCATCGGCGTCGGTGTAGCGCTCTTCGTCAGTCAGGAACTGGCTGAGGAAGTCGGTGAAGTGGGTCAGCACTTCGGAGGCGCTTGGTGCGCGGAAGCCGACCGAGTAGGTCATGCATTCATCCACGGCCACGCCGCAGTGCGCCAGACGTGGCGGCAGGTAGAGCATGTCGCCCGGTTCCAGCACCCATTCAGCGGTTTCTTCGAATTCGGCGAGGATGCGCAGGTCTGCGTGTTGCAGCAGCGGGCTCTCGGAATCGCACATCTGGCCGATTTTCCAGTTGCGCTTGCCGTGACCTTGCAGCAGGAACACGTCGTAGTTGTCGAAGTGCGGACCAACGCTGCCACCTGGGGCGGCGTAGCTGATCATCACGTCGTCAACGCGCCAGCTCGGCAGGAAGCGGAAGTTTTCTAGCAGTTCACTGACTTCCGGCACGAACTGGTCGACCGCTTGCACCAGCAGGGTCCACTCGGTTTCTGGCAATTTGCTGAATTCGTCTTCGGCGAACGGGCCACGGCGCAGCTCCCACGGACGCTCGCCGTGTTCGATCACCAGGCGCGATTCGATTTCTTCTTCCAGAGCCAGGCCAGCCAGCTCGTCGGCGTCGATCGGGCTTTCGAAGTCAGGAATCGCCTGACGAATCAGCAGCGGTTTTTTCTGCCAGTAGTCGCGCAGGAATTCGCGCGCCGTGAGACCGCCCAGAAGTTGAAGAGGAATATCGGAATTCATATGTAACCTATTGAAAAAAAGCACTTTTCAGACGGGAATAAAAACGCCCGGCGCGGCCGGGCGTCTCAAACGGTTCAAGCGGTCGATCAGATGCGTTTGGCTTGCGCTACAGCGTTGCCGATGTAGTTGGCCGGGGTCAGCAATTTCAGCTCGGCTTTCGCTTCGGCTGGCATGTCCAGGCCGTCGATGAAAGTCTGCAGCGCTTCAGGGCTGATGCCCTTGCCGCGCGTCAGTTCTTTCAGCTTCTCGTACGGGTTTTCGATGTTGTAGCGGCGCATCACGGTCTGGATCGGCTCGGCCAATACTTCCCAGCAAGCGTCGAGGTCAGCGGCAATCTTCTGCGCGTTCAGCTCAAGCTTGCTGATGCCTTTTAGGCTGGCTTCGTACGCGATCACGCTGTGGGCGAAGCCGACACCGAGGTTGCGCAGTACGGTGGAGTCGGTCAGGTCGCGCTGCCAGCGGGAGATCGGCAGTTTGCTCGCCAGGTGCTGGAACAGTGCGTTGGCGATGCCCAGATTGCCTTCGGAGTTTTCGAAGTCGATCGGGTTGACCTTGTGCGGCATGGTCGACGAACCGATTTCACCAGCGATGGTGCGCTGCTTGAAGTAACCCAGGGAGATGTAGCCCCAGATATCACGGTCGAAGTCGATCAGGATGGTGTTGAAGCGCGCGATGGCGTCGAACAGCTCGGCGATGTAGTCGTGCGGCTCGATCTGCGTGGTGTAAGGGTTGAAACCCAGACCCAGCTCGTCTTCGATGAAGGCGCGGGCGTTTTCTTCCCAGTCGATCTGCGGGTAGGCCGACAGGTGAGCGTTGTAGTTGCCGACAGCGCCGTTGATCTTGCCCAGCAGCGGAACGGCAGCGACTTGAGCGATCTGACGCTCCAGACGGTAAACCACGTTTGCCAGCTCTTTACCCAGAGTGGTCGGCGAAGCCGGTTGACCGTGGGTGCGCGACAGCATTGGCACGTCAGCGAAACGGATGGCCAGTTCGCGGATGGCGTTGGCAGTCTGACGCATCAGCGGCAGCATCACGTCGTCACGGCCTTCGCGCAGCATCAGGGCGTGGGACAGATTGTTGATGTCTTCGCTGGTGCAGGCAAAGTGGATGAACTCACTGACCTTGGCCAGTTCCGGCAGCTTGGCCGCCTGCTCTTTGAGCAGGTATTCAATCGCCTTGACGTCGTGGTTGGTGGTGCGCTCGATCTCTTTGACGCGCTCGGCGTGCTCCAGAGCGAAATTTTCTGCCAGCTCGTTCAGCACAGCGTTGGCTTCGGCGGAAAACGCCGGCACTTCGCTGATGCCTGGGTGGGCGGCCAGGCGCTGGAGCCAGCGCACTTCAACCAGAACGCGGGCACGGATCAGACCGTACTCGCTGAAAATCGGGCGCAGGGCCTGGGATTTGACGGCGTA
>NZ_JBIUXX010000116.1:0-1726 GCF_044744235.1 Pseudomonas sp. NPDC087346 | reverse complement strand
AAGCACAAAACAGCCCCAACTCTCTCAAAATCTGTCTCAAGTCCAGACTTTTGCCCTACAAAAGGCCGTCAACAGGGGAAACCGCAGTGAGCGAAGAAAGCTGCATGGGGTGTTCTCGGACAGTCGGGCAACGAAATGGGGCGCGTATCATACATGAAAAAATCCGCCGGTCCGTTGCCAACTGACCGGCGTATTACGCGTTACGGACTACAAAGCATTTGTTGCGGGGCGATTTACTCGCTGCGCATCAGCGGATACAGCTCTTTGAGCAATTTGCGGCGGCTGATCACCAATTGCCAGCGATGTCCGCCGAGCTGTCGCCACAGGCGTGCCGAACGGATGCCGGCGAGCAGCAGGGCGCGAATTTTCGAGGCGTTGCTCGGTTGCTGCAGATTGCGCATGTCGCCGTGTACTTGAATGCGTTGGCGCAGGGTGCTCAGGGTGTCCTGATACAGCGCACCGCAGGCGGCGACCACGTTTTCGTGGGCCGGGCCGAAGTGCTCGACCTGCGACTGGATCTGCGGCAAACGCTTGCCAATGGTGTCGAGCATGTCGTCGCGCTTGGCCAGTTGGCGTTCGAGGCCGAGCATCGATAGCGCATAACGCAAAGGTTCGCGCTGCAAGGTGCTCGGGTCGCGTTCAAGGGCGCCGATCAGCGCGCGGTAACCCTCGCGCAGATTGAGGTCGTCGCCGCCATACACATCCAGCGTGTCTTTCGGGTCGCGCACCAGCAGGCTGCCGAGCATGCACGTCAGGCCGGCTTCGCTGGTCTGGCCGGTCTTGGCGATCCGGTCGACCAGCACGGCGGCGAGAAACACGCCGCCCAGTGCCGTCAGTTGCTCCTGAGTCGGGCTCATGCCTGGCCGCTCCACGGCTCGGCGACTTCGATCACGCCGCCGCCGAGGCAGATTTCACCGTCATAGAACACCACGGATTGACCCGGGGTGACGGCGCGCTGCGGTTCGTCGAACACGGCGCGATAGCCGGTCGCGGTTTGTTCCAGGATGCAGGCTTGATCGCTTTGGCGATAACGCACTTTGGCGGTCAGGCGCAGTGGCTGGCTCAGATCGATCGGATTGACCCAATAGATTTCCGAAGCGAGCAGGGCGCTGGAGAACAGCCACGGATGGTTGTTGCCCTGACCGACGATCAGCTCGTTGGTGTCCAGATCCTTGCGCAGCACGTACCACGGCTCATCGCCAGCATCTTTCAAACCGCCAATGCCCAGTCCCTGACGCTGACCGATGGTGTGATACATCAAGCCGTGGTGACGACCGATGACTTCGCCTTCGGTGGTCTTGATCTCGCCCGGTTGTGCCGGCAGGTATTGCTTGAGGAAATCGCTGAAACGACGCTCGCCGATGAAGCAGATCCCGGTGGAATCCTTCTTCTTGGCGGTCGCCAGTTCGTATTTCTCGGCAATTGCGCGGACTGCGGGCTTTTCCAGTTCGCCGACCGGGAACAGCGTCTTGGCGATCTGTTCGCCACCGACGGCGTGCAGGAAGTAGCTCTGATCCTTGTTCGGATCGAGGCCCTTGAGCAGTTCGGTGCGGCCGTCGATATCGCGGCGACGCACGTAGTGACCGGTGGCGATCAGGTCGGCGCCGAGCACCATGGCGTAATCAAGGAACGCCTTGAACTTGATTTCGCGGTTGCACAGGATGTCCGGGTTCGGCGTGCGACCGGCCTTGTATTCGGCCAGGAAGTGCTCGAACACGTTGTCCCA
>NZ_JBIUXX010000115.1:0-8124 GCF_044744235.1 Pseudomonas sp. NPDC087346 | reverse complement strand
TCGTCGAATGTCCTGCGTTTGTTGGTCATGAAAAACTCCTCGATAGATGCATTTTCCACTTATCGAGGTGTCCGGGGAAATTAGACCACTACAATATTTACAGACTCGACAACCCGAACAACACCGCCTGATGGGCGACGTTGTTCGTCAAGTTCGGCGGCATGAATGCATCACGGATGGCTCGATTGCGTGAGTTTGAAGAGGAAAGCTGTCGTCTCAAGAAGATGTACGCCGAGGAACGCCTCAAAGCCGAAACCTTCAGGAGGCGATGGCCAAAAATGGTGAAGACATCTCGACGACGGGAGATGGCGCTGCAAGCGGTTTGTTCAGGTCGGGTCAACATCAAATGAGCGTGTAATGCCGTTGGTGTCCGCGTGCCTGTTATTGCTACCAGTCACATTTGTCGTCTGAGAATGCACATAGCTCTGATTCGTCTGCCCCACAACCCGCCTAACTGGGGGGGGCTTGCGGTTCGTAAGCGCGTGGGGATTACAGGTTGCGTAACGGCATCCAACTATGTGGCAAGAGCTGCGCGATCTCGCTCGACCGTTGCGTTGGCAGCCGCGTAAACACGTCCTTCAAATAGGCGTACGGATCATGGCCGTTGAGCTTGGCCGATTGGATCAGACTCATCAATGCCGCCGCACGTTGGCCGCTGCGCACCGATCCGGCGTAGAGCCAATTTTTTCGTCCCAGCGCCCAAGGTCTGATTTGCTGCTCTGCGTGGTTGATGTCGATGGGGACCGCTCCGTCATCGAAGTAGCGAGACAGTGCCGCGCAACGCTTCAGGCTGTAGTCGAAGGCCTTGGCGATAGCCACCCCGTCGTGCACGCGTTCGCGCTGGACGATCATTCAGGCATGCCAATGCATCCATTACCGGTACGGCTTTTTCTTGCCGTATTCGGCGGCGCAAATCTGGCTCCAGGTCGTGGACGTCTTGCTCTATTTCGTAGAGCAGCTGGATGTAGCGCAAGGCTTGTTCAGTCAGTTGGCTTTTGTTGGTGGCGTGTAGGTCGAAAAACTTGCGTCGGGCGTGAGCCATGCAGCCGACTTCGGTCACACCGAGCGAAAACGAGGCTTTATAACCACCGAAATCGTTACATACCAACTTGCCCTTCCAGTCTTGCAAGAAGCGCCGAGCATTTTCGCCCGCGCGGCTGGGGCTGAAGTCGTACACAACCGCTTTGATGTCGGCAAACGCGCTGGTGGCGTAAGCCCAGACATAGGCACGATGGGTTTTCTTCGCCCCTGGCATGAGCACCGGCACCGGGGTTTCGTCCGCGTGCACCATGTCATGCTCAAGTATTGCCTCGGGCAGGGCATCGACCAGCGGTTGCAACGGCACTCCGCAGGTACCGACCCACTGCGCCCGGGTTGAGCGAGGAATGGCCAAGCCGGCCCGGCCAAAGATCATTTCCTGACGATACAGCGGCAAATGATCACCGTACTTGGCGACCATTCTGGGCCAGCATGCCGGCGGTCGGGATGCCTTTGTCGATGATCTGTGCCGGTACCGGTGCTTGGATCAAGGTCTCGCATTGATCACAAACCCACTTGCCACGGATATGACGTTCGACGCTGAACATGCCCGGTGTGTAGTCGAGTTTTTCGCTGACATCCTTGACGATGCGCTTGAGGGCGCAGCCGCAGGTGCACTGCGTATTATCCGGTTCGTGGTGGATCAGCGTGCGCGGGAACTGCGCCGGTAACGCGCTACGCTTAGGCTTCTGCTTGGTCTCGGTCGACACGGGAGTGGCTTGCAGCGCCTCCAGCTCGGCCTCGATGTCAGCATCGATGAGGTCATCCAGCAGGCTGGTCTGATCCGGGCTGATTAACTGTTCGCTGCGCTTGGCAAACTTGTGCCGTTTGAGGATGGCGATCTCATGAGCGAGTGCTCGTTGACCGTTTCGAGACGGTGGATCTTCTGACCCATCGAGTTGACCTGGGACAGCAACTGCATGGCCTGTTCGGCCAAGGCGCGCAGCTGTTCCGGTGTCATCTGGTCGAGACTGGGCAAGGAAGTCATGCCGTTATTGTGCCAGAGCAGGCATTCAGCGGCGATAAACTGAAGGCTAATGGCAGGTGCTAGAGCACTGTGATCGAGCCGCTCGCGCCGACCCGCTGCCAAGGCAAACCGAGTACCAATACTTGTTGCTCGTTATCGAGTTCGACTTCCGATCCGTGGCGGATGCCGGGCCAGTGAAATTTGCCTTGGTTTCGTCGTCGCGCTGCAAGCCAAATACCCACTCCGTCATGAACCAGGACTTTCATTCGGTTAGCGCGGCGATTGGCAAAGAGATAAGCACAGTGCGGCTTCGCCGCACCGAATACAGCGATCCTCTGGCCAACGCGGTCTCGGTGCCGGCGCGCATATCCATGGGCTCGGTGGCAAGCCAGATGGCGTCGATGCGGATCACTGGGCAGGCTCGCGGATAAAACGGGCGCACCCATCAGGATCTGAGGATGGCCACTTCACGGTGAGTTTCTGCGGCCCAAAAGGAATCTCGATGCTGACGGACATTTGCTGAAGGGGCTGAATTCGGGACTCTAGTTTCATCGGAACGAAAGCGGGCAACGCTGGCGCCTGACGATCACGATAAGCAGGTATCCACTTTCGACGAGGTTGGCGTTAATGCCGTGGCGCAAGGCTACGCTGGCCATCGACACGCCAGGTCGTCCAGGCATTCCTGGAAGACCTGGGCTTTGAAGGGTTTGGGATAAGAGGTTCGTTGGCGCATGGTAATCCTGACAATAAGGGTGATGGTGTCCACGTATTTTGATCTGACCCCGGAAAGTTGGACATCAACATCGGGGGATGTCATGAAGAAGTACACAGAGCAGACGAAATTGTCGGTTGTTGAAGATTACTGCTCGGGGAGCGCACCACAGAGAGGTCGCGCATCGTCATGGGGTCGATGCTTCATCGCTTCGAAAGTGGATCGCGGCCTATCAGGCGCTTGGTGCCGCAGGTCTCAAAAGCAAGAGAAAGAAGAACTACCGCCCTGAATTCAAACTGAGTGTATTGCAGCGCATGCGGGCGGAAGATCTGTCCTATCGCCAAGTCGCCTCACTGTTTGATATCCGGAGATCCGACATCATTGGCGAATGGGAGCGACGGTATGATGACGGCGGTTTGGATGCCTTGTCCCGGCAGCCAGGAAGCGGATTTCACGTAAAAATGACAAAACCAATCCCGTCCATTCAGCTTGAATCTTCGGACGACGAAGCTCGTACACGTGATGATTTGCTGGCCGAATTGAACCAGTTACGGATGGAAAATGCTTATTTAAAAAAGCTCGATGCCTTGGTTCAAGCGAAGGAACGAGCAGCGCAGTGGAAATAGCGCTAATCGTGATTGAACTGAGGCAACAGCACTCTCTGGAAGGCCTTCTGAAACTGGCGGGCTTGGCCCGTAGCACGTTTTACTCTCAACAAAAGGTGCAGCAAGCCGTTGATAAATACGCGGTACTGAAGACCAGAATTTGCTCAATTTTACGACGAGCACAAGGGCCGATATGGCTATCGCCGTATCACTACTGCCGTTCGGCGAGCGGGCCACCTCGTGAACCACAAGACTGTTCAGCCCCTCATGGGTGAGCTTCAGTTGAAAAGCCGCGTGCGGATAAAGAAATACCGCGCCTATAGAGGCGAAGAGGGGCAGGTAGCGCCGAACCTGCTGAAGCGGAAGTTCGATGCCAAACGACCGAATCAGAAATGGGTAACCGATGTGACGGAGTTTCGGGTCTGCGGGCAGAAGCTTTACCTCTCACTAATACTTGACCTCTACAACGGCGAAATCATCGCCTTCAAGACCGCCAGGCGCCCGCTGTTCGACATGGTCGGTGCGATGCTACGACAAGCTTTTGAGCGGCTGCGGCCGCACGATAAACCAATCTTTACCGGCGCGAGCTGAACGATCACGCAGTAAAGCCGAGCATGTCCCGCAAAGGAAATTGCTATGACAATGCGGCTATGGAAAGCTTTTTTGGTACGTTGAAATTCGAGTTCTTTTACCTGAACAAATTCAACAATCTCGATCGCTTGAAGCGGGGCTTGGGGAATACATACACTACTACAATCATTCGCGAATCAGGCTGAAACTAAACGGCCTGAGCCCTGTGGAATACAGGACTCAAGCAGGGCGGGCATAGAAGGCGTCCAACATTTCGGGGTCAGATCATTTTAAGTGGACACCATCGCCCTTATAGCTGAGATAGGGTAGGTGACTTCGCCGGACGCTTACGTCGTAAGGACCAATGAAAATGCAGCAGTTGCTGTCTCATAACTGGCAGCCGGTTTAATCACGCAAGATATGGTGCCCGAATGCATGCATGGGAAGTAATAAAAGCTGCTTGTTTACAAACAGCTTTAAAAGATAAAGTTATTTTTATGCTAATCGCTATACAACGTCTTTGCAGGAATGAATACACCTAGATTGCGCGTCTGAGCGACCGATCCATACCCCAAAAATGGTGAAGTCCACGTTGAGTTGAGTCCAGGATCATAGATCGCGCATCTCGAGCCATTCTGGTATGACCAGCAACTGTCTGTAGCATTATTCGCAGCTCGAGTGAATTGAGTGGAGACATCATAGTCGGCCCCAGCCGCAAAGCTTGTAGCCACACGGCCAAAGCGATTCCATAGTGTTGGTCTTGCCGCAATCCTGTAAGAGGCAATATTGTATGTGCCAAAACCAGATGGTTTTAACGATGACTCAAACATCCAATTGTCGCCAGTGAAGTCAAGCACATATGTACCACCACTGCTGGGAAGCTCAACGTAACAAGTGCTGTAGTACAGGATTTCCGATGAGCCCTGTGGGGTCACACCGTTGCAAAAGAGGATTCTTGTTGGCGTTCCAGTAAACGTTCCAGCCGAAGAGTCGTAGTTGCCTGTTTTTACATCGACATTCACTCCAGGGGGCACCTTGACGACTAACGTCCTTGTCACGGTTGGCGCATTAGTGTCTCCCGCACATACAGCCTGCGCCCGCGTCTTGCTGGAAGGGTATTTCAGATCAGTGTGAGCAATAAATGTTGAACTACCGCCATTCAGGAGGTCGGTGCATACAGCTTGCCTTGCAGACACTCCCCTCCATGGAAGTGGTTGCTCATTTCCAATAGGCGTATTGCGAAATATTGGCTCATTGAGGTACAAAACATAAGTGCGATCAAAGTTTAGCCGCCTTGCAGCTTCCGTAATTGGAAACCCTGTTGCATCATCGACAGCCATCCCATTTGCGCCTGAATCCCATTTTCCTAAGTCAGTAATTTGACCGTCCGAAAATGTACCAGGGATTGCTACGTTTGAATACACCACAAAATCAACGTCACTGATTTTTGTGAACTTGTATTTGATGAGATTTTGAATAAGACGGGATCGGGCACTTGAGTTTGATGCAAAGACATCGGTGCCCGCCTCAATATTCAGAAGCCATCCATCAATATGGAGTGTTCTCGCCAATGCGGCAAGCTTGTCTATTGTGGGGGCAGTTATCGTGCAGTCGTTGTCCCATGAGGCGCAACTATAGTCGGATCCGATTAATGAATCGGTCAAGTCGGAAAATGCATTGTCATTTGCAATAAAAACCGTGCCATAAATGGGTACGCCATTTGAGTGTGCCGCTCGAACCCAGTCCGGATGAGGGGCAACGACATGACTTCCTTTGTTGCTTTCGCCGCCAAATGCAATGAACTTTCGGAAAAAGGCCCAGCCACTAAAGTATACCGACGTGTCAACGCCTGATTCATATGGATTTATAGAACCAACGGTTCGGTCTATCAGTGTGTAGTCTCGGGTCGTTGTGGGACGGGTGCCACCTCCGGCCCATTCTGTTGTCATCGCAGGCTTCGTCCAAGCAGGTGCAGGCGTAACGTAATTTGCAGGGAGCGGGTTGTTCAAATCGAGAGATGAGAGAAGAGGGAAGCCTTTTTGATTATGTGTTGCGTTCAAAGCCCATACGTGGTTGCGTTTGATGTTGGCAGTGCCGGTTATTTCATCTTTTGACACGCATGTAATATCGACTGGGGGCATCCCTGCCGTGAGGGTGCCCTGCGCCCTGGATGCATCGACAGAGCATAACTCCTCTCTTGGTTGGCACCCTACGTAAATCCTATATTGACTCCCAACAGTAATATGTCGAAGGACATTTTTTGCGTTATGCCCTCCGTTGAAATTGCCGGTGGTCCGAACGGCGGAAGAATATGGATTTTGTGTAATGCATATTTCCTCTGGCCTAGAGCTTCCAAGAATGCGGATCGGAATACCGCCCCCCGCCACTTCCGGAGGCATTATTGCTCTCGATGACGTGGTCTGTTCTTGAGGTTGTATTCCTCCGTGGGTCGATATTTTATTCGGTTCAGGCTCGCCACCATACGCTGAAATCAGAGCCGATGCCAGAAACATCATAATCAAGTGAAGAAGTCTCATGATTTTCTCCGTCGTAGTAAAGGTTAGTTGTAAGCCGGATCAAGTCGTATGTTTCCCCTGTAGCCAAAAAGTTGTTGGCCAGGCGCGTATTCAATGACCACCTTGCCATACAATACATTCTTCTCAATGTCTGGGATTGGACAGGTTATACTGAGTGTGGCCGGTCTTGTGGTGGTTGTTGAACTCTGGTTGTTAACAATGCAATAGATAGGCTTTCTATTGTTGATGATGATTTTTGCATTCATCGTATACAAGTTTGTTGGTAGATAGACATTTGGTATTTCTATGGTTGTTTTGGTGTCTTGGGTTGCTGTATAGTTCTCTGTTGCGTTTGGTGAGAAGGTTGGGAGTTTATAAGCAACTTTATCGTATAGTCTTTTGCACCACTGATCGCCAGTATAACCAGTCGACTCGTAAAGTGTTTTATGCATTTCGCCACATATCAGCGGCTGGACCGTCGACTTCTGGGTGTTTGTTGGATTGCGATTTCCCCAGGCGCAGAATTTACCATCGCTGGAGAAACACATGATATCTCCAGTTGGTGAAATAGAGTAGAGAGTGTCCGCATCGGCAATCGTGCCATCATTCCATCGGGCGTAAAATTGCGCATATACTTGCGAGCACCAATGGTTGGACGTATAGCCGCTTACTCCATAGATACTGTTATGCATGGCGCCGCAAACCAGAGGGGTTATTGTTTGGGAAGCGCTTAATGAGGGCTGTCCCCATGCGCAACTTCTTCCGTCACTCGAAAGGCATGCGACGTTGCCGTCAGCGGTGATGGTCATTTGCGTTCCATTCCAGTCTCGCCACAAGTAACTTGTTGCATGCGCCCAAGAGCCCACCCCAAGCAATGCAAAAAAAATGACGACCAATCGTAGAAGGTTTTTCATGATAGACCTCGCACATGGTAAGGGATGGTCTGAAGCAGCCATGTGTTTCTGGCTGACTTCGGTCACCGCCGATTTTGAAGTGGCGAATCGATCCGAACCGCTTAGATCATTCACCCGTGCCTGACTTTTTATCCGGTGCGAGCACCTCGCGCCGGCTATTCTCCTGTTAAATGCGCCCCTCTCCTGCATTGCTCAGTAAGTGTCGGTGGACCATCTACAGATTAGACAGCATAAGCAGTGTCACCAGCTGTATTGTGTTGTTGGTCAGAGCACGCAAGTGCGTCTTCACATAACCGAACTGGCGCTTGATCACCCGTAACGGGTGCTCGACCTTGGCGCGCACCTGGGTTGCCATTAATTGTTCCATAACTAAAGAGTATTGTTGTATGCTCGGCTTTGTAGGCTTAGGTCATACACAATGAGCACAAAAGCATACTGCTAGCTCCTAGTCGTGCCAAAGCAGAAGCACCTGTATATGTACTGCGGATTTCTTGGGTGGAGCATGCTGTATAATTAAACTCTAATCACGATAATTCCAAACGTCAATGGCTCGCTACTTTTTCAGACAATTTGTCCCCCAAGATCATGTCGTACTGAGCAGGCTCCATGTGTGTCAGCTTTAAGTATGAATTCAGACTCCATATTGCAGACGTGCGGCCGAGTACGCATATAATTAGGAGTATTAATTATTTCTCGCACAACGGGGCTCGGCGGTCTCAAGGACCAAGTGCAACACCTGATGTAAGGTGTTGCCATGCCAACGAAGTACACACATCTCAGCACTGAGGAGCGGGTCGCCATC
>NZ_JBIUXX010000114.1:0-8861 GCF_044744235.1 Pseudomonas sp. NPDC087346 | reverse complement strand
GCGGGCGGTGGCCTGACCGATGCCGCTGGGACTGCGGCGGTGCTGGCGGTTCCGGCCGTAGCCGCAGCGGTCAATGCCGTGGTGGTGGATACCACAGCCCCCACCATTTCCAGTGTGGCGATCACGGCGGCCACGGGGGCGGTGAACAGCACCCTGAACGTCGGCGACACGGCGAGCGTGACGGTGGCCTTCAGCGAAGTGGTGACTGTAACAGGCACGCCGACGCTCAATCTGGTGATTGGCTCATCGACCAAACCGGCCACCTATGTGTCCGGCTCCGGGACCGCCAACCTGGTGTTCAGCTACACCGTGGCGGCGGGAGACACGGATACCAATGGCCTCGCGCTTCCAACCAACGGCTTGGCGCTGGCCGGTGGCTCCATCAAGGATGGCGCCGGTAACAACGCCGTCCTGACCTATGCTGCCGTGGCGGACAACGCCAGCTACCTAGTGGACACCACGGCCCCGGCATTCTCAGGCGTGGTCATTTCCGGGGTAGACAGCGCCAACGTCGCCAAGGCCGGCACGCTGCTCGCCGGTGACAAGATCAAGGTCACCCTGACGGCAAGCGAAGCAGTGACAGTCAGCGGCACGCCGACCTATACCATTGACGTGGGCGGTATGAGCAAGGCAGCCACCTACGCCTCGGGCACCGGGACCAACACGTTGGTGTTTTATTACACCGTGACCACCGGGGATACGGATGCCGCAGGCGGCATCACGGCGACAGCCTCGGCGCTGGCCCTGGCGGGCGGTGGCCTGACCGACGCTGGTGGAAATTCGGCGGTACTCGCGGTTCCGGCCGTGGCGGCAGCGGTCAATGCCGTGGTGGTGGATACCACGGCGGCGGTGATCTCCACCGTCGCCATCACGGCGGCGACAGGCGCGGTGAACAGCACCCTGAACGTGGGCGATACGGCGACCGTGACGGTGGCCTTCAGCAAAGTGGTGACCGTGACAGGTACGCCGACACTCAATCTGGTGATTGGCTCGTTGACCAAAGCAGCCACTTATCTGTCCGGTTCCGGTACAGCGAACCTGGTGTTCAGCTACACCGTGGCGGCGGGAGACACGGATACCAATGGCCTCGCGCTTCCAACCAACGGCTTGGCGCTGGCCGGTGGCGCCATCAAGGATGGCGCCGGTAACAACGCGGTCCTGACCTACGCCGCCGTGGCGGACAACGCCAGCTACCTGGTAGACACCACGGCTCCGGCATTCTCCGGCGTGGTCATTTCCGGGGTGGACGGCGCGGATGTCGCCAAGACTGGCGCGCTGATCGCCGGTGACAAGATCAAGGTCACCCTGACGGCGAGCGAAGCGGTGACGGTCAGCGGCACGCCGACCTATACCGTTGACGTGGGCGGTGTGAGCAAGGCGGCCACCTACGCCTCGGGCAGCGGGACCAACACGCTGGTGTTTTATTACACCGTCACCTCCGGGGACGCAGATGCTGCAGGCGGCATCACGGCGACAGCCTCGGCGCTGGCCCTGGCCGGCGGCGGCACCACCGACGCGGCTGGAACTGCGGCGGTGCTCGCGGTTCCGGCCGTGGCGGCAGCCGTCAATAGCGTGGTGGTGGATACCACGGCGGCGGTGGTCTCCAGTGTCGCCATCACGGCAGCCACGGGGGCGGTGAACAGCACCCTGAACGAGGGCGATACGGCAACCGTGACGGTAGCCTTCAGCGAAGTGGTGACTGTAACGGGCACGCCGACGCTCAATCTGGTGATTGGCTCGTCCACTAAACCGGCTACCTATGTGTCCGGCTCCGGTAGCGCCAACCTGGTGTTCAGCTACACCGTGGCGACGGGAGACACGGACGGCGACGGCCTCGCGCTTTTGGCCAACGGCCTGGCGCTGGCCGGCGGCTCCATCAAGGATGGCGCCGGTAACAACGCGGTCCTGACCTATGCCGCCGTGGCGGACAACGCCAGCTACCTGGTAGACACCACGGCCCCGGCATTTTCCGGCGTGGTCATTTCCGGCGTGGACAGCGCCAACGTCGCCAAGAGCGGCGCGCTGGTTGCAGGTGACAAGATCAAGGTGACCCTGACGGCAAGCGAAGCGGTGACGGTCAGCGGCACACCGACCTATACCGTTGACGTGGGTGGTGTGAGCAAGGCGGCCACCTACGCCTCTGGCACCGGGACCAATACGTTGGTGTTTTATTACACTGTGGTGGCCGGTGATACGGATGCCACAGGCGGCATCACCGCGACAGCCTCGGCGCTGGCCAGTGGCAGCCTGACCGATACCGCTGGGACTGCGGCGGTACTCGCGGTTCCGGCCGTAGCGGCAGCGGTCAATGGCGTAGTGGTGGATACCACAGCCCCAACGATTTCCAATGTGGCGATCACGGCGGCCACGGGGGCGGTGAACAGCACCCTGAACGTGGGCGATACGGCGAGCGTGACGGTGGCCTTCAGCGAAGTGGTGACTGTAACAGGCACGCCGACGCTCAATCTGGTGATTGGCTCATCAACCAAACCGGCCACCTATGTGTCCGGCTCCGGGACCGCCAACCTGGTGTTCAGCTACACCGTGGCGGCGGGAGACACGGATACCAATGGCCTCGCGCTTCCAACCAACGGCTTGGCGCTGGCCGGTGGCACCATCAAGGACAGCGCCGGTAACAACGCAGTCCTGACCTACGCCGCCGTGGCGGACAACGCCAGCTACCTGGTGGACACCACGGCTCCGGCATTCTCCGGCGTGGTCATTTCCGGGGTGGACGGCGCGGATGTCGCCAAGACTGGCGCGCTGATCGCCGGTGACAAGATCAAGGTCACCCTGACGGCGAGCGAAGCGGTGACGGTCAGCGGCACGCCGACCTATACCGTTGACGTGGGCGGTGTGAGCAAGACGGCCACCTACGCGTCTGGCACCGGGACCAACACGTTGGTGTTTTATTACACCGTGGTGGCCGGTGACACGGATGCCGCAGGCGGCATCACGGCGACCGCCTCGGCGCTGGCCCTGGTCGGTGGCAGCCTGACCGATGCCGCTGGAAATTCGGCGGTACTTACGGTTCCAGTAGTGGCGGCAGCGGTCAATAGCGTGGTGGTGGATGCCTCGGCCCCAACGATTTCCAGTGTCGCCCTCACGGCGGCCACGGGTGCGGCGAACAGCACCCTGAACGTGGGCGATACGGCGACCGTGACGGTGGCTTTCAGCGAAGCGGTGACCGTGACAGGCACGCCGACACTCAATCTTGTGATTGGCTCGTTGACCAAAACGGCCACTTATCTGTCCGGTTCCGGTACGGCCAACCTGCTGTTCCGCTACACCGTGGTGGCGGGAGACACGGATGCCAACGGCATCGCGCTTTCGGCCAACGGTCTGGCGGGCAGTGGCTCCATCAAGGACAGCGCCGGTAACAACGCGGTCCTGACTTACGCCGCCGTTGCGGACAACGCCAGCTACCGGGTGGACACCACGGCTCCGGTATTCTCCGGGGTGGCCATTTCCGGGGTAGACAGCGCCAACGTCGCCAAGGCTGGTACTTTGTCCGTGGGTGACAAGATCAAGGTGACCCTGACGGCAAGCGAGGCAGTGACGGTCAGCGGCACGCCGACCTATACCGTTGACGTGGGTGGTGTCAGCAAGACGGCCACCTACGCCTCTGGCAGCGGGACCAACACCTTGGTGTTTTACTACACCGTGGCGGCCGGTGACACGGACACCGTAGGCGGTATCACGGCGACGACCTCGGCACTGGCCAATGGCAGCCTGACCGACGCCGGTGGAAATTCGGCAGTGCTCGCGGTTCCGGCCGTAGCGGCAGCGGTCAATAGCGTGGTGGTCGATGGCACAGCCCCAACGGTTTCCAGTGTCGCCATCACGGCGGCCACGGGAGCGCTGAACAGCACCCTGAACGTCGGGGATACGGCGACCGTGACGGTGGCCTTCAGCGAGGCGGTGATTGTAACGGGCACGCCGACACTCAACCTTGAGATTGGCTCGTCCACCAAAACGGCCACCTATGTGTCCGGTTCCGGTACAGCGAACCTGGTGTTCAGCTACACCGTGGCGGCGGGAGACACGGATGGTAACGGCCTCGCACTTCCGCCCGACAGTCTGGCGCTGGGCAGTGGCTCCATCAAGGACAGCGCCGGTAACAACGCGGTCCTGACCTACGCCGCCGTGGCGGACAACGCCAACTACCGAGTGGACACCACAGCCCCAACGTTGGACCTTAGCGGTGTAACCGCAGGCAACAACTATGTAATGCCGTATCCCGGGAGTTCAGTCCAGATCAGGGTGAGTGAGCAAACACCCGGTCAATTGGCGCACGTGGTCGAGGCCAGCGCCATCACTCGCGTCCAAATTACCGTAAGCGGCATTGCCGACTCCTTCAACGAGCAGTTAATTGTTGGCGGTACGGCCATTCACCTTGATGGATCCGCATTACCAGGTAGCGTTACGGTAAACAACGCCAGTTGGAACGTGGCCTTTTCTAATGGGGTAATAACGTTCACCAGTGCGACAGCGCAGGGAGTGGTCTCTGCATTGGCCCAAGCGTTGATACGCAATATTTTGTACGTCAACCAAGCTTCTCCTACTACCGATCGCACCCGCACCTTTGATTTTGTCCTGACCGACAGCGCGGGTAACTCGTCTGCTGCCTCGCGGACCACGTTATCGGGAGATACCGTCGGTCCGGTCATCGATCTTAATGGTCCAGGTACGGGTTTTGATCGCGGCGCCGCAAGCGTCACTCTTGTCGACGTCAACTCAGCTGCGGGTGTATCGCTGCAGGCAGCCGCATCTGTCGCGACGGTCGCTGACGCGAGCACAATAGTGAGCATAAAAGTAACGGTCTCGGGTATTAAGAACGGCTCAGCCGAAATGCTGCGGGTCGGTACCACCGACCTGCGGGCCGACGGGGCGGGGACCTACACCACCGTCAGCGATGGCACCAACACCTGGAGCGTCAGCTACACCGCGGCTAGCGGCAGCGATCCGGCCTTTTTCACATTCTCCGGCACCGCTACCACTGCGGCACAAGCGCAGACGCTGGTGAGATCACTGGCCTACCGAAACACTGCTGCCACGGGTGTCGATGGCGTGCGCGATTTCCAAGTCAGCGCGCTGGACAGCGTAGGCAATGTGACTGCTACACCGGCGATAGCGCAGATACTGCTCAATGCACAGCCGCCGGCCAAGGCTGTGAGCAATCCTGTCAGAACGCTTGATACAAATGGAGATGGGGTACTGGGTGATCAGTTCATACTCAGCTTTAGCGAAGCGGTAGACGTGTCCAAGATCACTATTGCCAACATGCTCTTGAGTTCAGGCGTTATCGGTGTCGGCGCAACGATCACTGCCATCGACGCCATAACGATGGGAGGTGTGACCTATGCTACGCAATTTACTGTGACTGGCGGTCAGGGTTACTCCTACACGACGAACACCACCATAACCTTCAGTGCGGCAAACGTCGTGGATACGGGGGGGGGGGGCGCCGCCGCCAACGTGATATTTACAATGACCGACATTATGGCTCCCAATGTGCCAACAGCTCCAGCTACGGTCAACCCGATTGCTAGTACTACGGCTGACGTTATCAATGGCGCCGAAACAGCGATGGTCTATAACTTGGGGTTCGGGCACACGGCTGCTTCTGCAGGAGATATGTTGTTGCTTTATCGTGACGGTGTTTTTTTCAAACAGGTTGCGGCAACCACAGGTGCAACATCTACCGCGTTTTCGATGACCGGTTCAGACTGGGGGGGAGATGGTCCACACACATTTAGCGCCAGAATGCAGGACAGTGCAGGGAATTTGAGTGGCTTTAGTGCGATTAAGAAAGTTGACGTGGATACGACTTTCCACCCCGTGGTTTCTGCGATGTACGCAACGGTTGATGTCGGTCAAGCTAATGTTCCTGATGCTGGTGATGTGATACGTATTGTTTTCGATAGCCCTGCATCCCTTCAAAACTCAAGCTTGGATAGTAGCATTTTCGGTATGGGCGCTACCGTTACGGCAGTCGGTGCTGTTAAAGGATATAGCTCAACTTGGAACATTACGCTTGGGTCTGGTGCTGACGCGGCGATGGCGAACAAGGCCGTTACTTTTACAGGCCTCACGGACTCTGCAGGCAACACAGGGGCCGTCACTGCTAATATTCCTAGCAATGTCTTCAGCACCCCAACTGCACCAGTGATTGGTAATGTAACGTCAGATAACGTTATTGCCAGTACAGAAATAAATGCAGCGACCAATATACAAGTCACTATAGGCAAGTCAGCCGTAGGTGATGTTGTCAAACTTTTCATGGATGGCGTGTTGGTTGGCAATCAGGTTGTGGTGACGGCCACAGATGTCACGAACGGTTACGTGAATGTGACTGTGCCTGCCAATGGATGGGGCGCTGATGGGGAACGAGTATTGTCCGCCAGCGTTCAACGAGGAACTGATGTTACCCTCGTGAGCAATCAGAGCAGGCATGTCTATATTTCCGCTGACTCTACGCATTGGAGCGCTGCTTACGCCAATACGCTATGGTACGACCCGGATAAACTAAGCGCCGGTGCTGCGGTTTCTTCCTGGACGCCTTCAGTGGGGGCGGGAAATGCAACAACCGCAGGCGTGGCTCCAACAGTGGTTCAAACGTCCAGCGGTCGAAATTACCTGGCCTTCGGCGGTTCAGTTCAGCCGCTCTACTTCTTGAGTTCTACCATTGCCGGTTCGTTAACGACGTCAGCATTTTTTGTATTTACACAGAATACCGGCGCAGGCAGTTCATACCCGGTTAGCTATGGATACGGCGTTAATCCGAATGCTTCCAACAGCTCCAGATATGGCGATGTGAATACTGTTCAAATAATACGCGATGTCATACGTGCTATGAATTTAACTACGGGTACAGTTTCGTTAGGGACTAACTCGATTCCTTACAGCTCCCCCAATGTTGCGTCAATGATTTATTATGATTTTAATGGGCCAGCGGGATCAGATACGCTCGGGTTTGCTCTGAACGGTGCTCCGCTGAATACTCAGCAAGAACCTACAAGTGTAAGTTATCCAACCGCTTCAGGCGTGGGGCCTGCAACTTCGACAGGGTACAACGGTATAATAGGCGGAGGGGGGCCTTGGTCTAATAACGGTCCTCAAGGTATCTTCGACGGTCAAATGGGGGATGTGATTATCAGTGTCGGACAATCAACTGCCGCATATCGGGATGAGGTCAATGCTTACCTGGCAGTTAAGTACCTTACGACAGGGCAGCTGGTGTCGACATCGACCGCAGGCGTCTACGATCTAACAAGTGGACAAGGAGCCGGTGACTTTATAAACCAAATCTTGGATCTTACGGCAGTCAGCTCTAATGACATGATTGTGACTGCAGGCAGTGACTATGTATTGGCCGGCTCTGGCAATGACACCGTTCGAGTTAAGGGCCTTGCTTTCCGGCTCATTGACGGCGGCATGGGGAATGACACCCTGGTTCTGGATAGTACCTACACCGGAACTGCGACAATCGTTTTGGCGGACTTTGTGAGCAACTCTCGAGGTATGTCTGGCAATACTGTGGATGATGCTCGCGTGAATGCTGCTGGTTATCACAAGCTGAATGGTTTCGAGTATATAGATACCTCAGTCGCGACTAGTGCGCAGACACTGACAATATCGGCCGCAGACGTGAACCAGCTTTCCGAAACCAATACGCTTCACGTAAGTCTCGGTAACAATGACGTGCTTCGCATCGGCGGGTTTACCGGCGGTGTAACCTACGGCTATTTCCTCGATGGTTTTAACAACACTGTTTATGATCGCCATTGGGTTGGCACTGATACCGGCTCAAACGTGGATCTGTATACACGCGGTGGTACCACGCCGCCGGCTTTCGTCGATGCGAGCTTCACGGGGAGTACCGTCCTTTTGAACTTTAGCGTTCCCATGACGGGTAGTGTGACGGCGGGCGAGTTCACGTTATCGTCCGGAGGTACGGTCACCGATGCTTCCATTTTAGGGACTTCGCTGACACTGACCTCGGCCTCCGCGATAAGCGGGGTGTTGACCCTCGATTACACTGGTACCGGATTGGTTAACGGTGCGGGTGAAGGCGTGCGCTATAATCACGTGATGATCGGCACGGCTGCAGTGGACATCGTCAATGGCAACGCCAGCTCCGTAGCGCAGGCGCTTTTCGGTCGCGAAGGCAACGATACCGTTATTGGCGGCTCTGGCTCCGATCTGATCGTCGGAGGCGGGGGGAATGATACGCTCACTGGCGGCGCCGGCGCGGACGCGTTCAGTTGGATTGCCGGTGAGTCGAGCATCGACCTCGTTACCGACTTCACCAAGACGCAGGGTGACCGCATAGACCTCAAAGGCATTCTTGCTGGCTCAGGGTTTACAGCGGATCAATTCAGTGGCTTCCTCCAACTGACACAATCAGGCAACAACGCTGTATTGAAAGTTGACGTAGCCGGTGAAGGAAACTTCGCCACCCCGACGCAGGTGATCACGCTTACCAATGGTTGGACTACCGGCGGGCTTTCTGACGGTCTTCCTTCGTTGCTAGATCAACGGGTAGTGGTGGCATAAAAAATCGTTAAGCCCCCTCGTATATCGAGGGGGCTGAGCGACTGGTTCATGGCGGTTAATTTCCAGGAGGGCGGGCGCAAAAATTGAGGGGGTGACACCGGGGTAACCGGTTGGTTAAGTCATCTACCTGAGAAGCAGGACAAAGAGCGATTAGGGCAAAAGCGTCCACGATTTTTTAAGCGGACGCAATTTCCCTTAACGTTAGGATCGGCGGTCTCAAGGACCAAGTGCAACACCTGATGTAAGGTGTTGCCATGCCAACGAAGTACACACATCTCAGCACTGAGGAGCGGGTCGCCATC
>NZ_JBIUXX010000113.1:5378-8998 GCF_044744235.1 Pseudomonas sp. NPDC087346 | reverse complement strand
ATCTGGTCTTGGTTACGCAAGCCGACGTCGAAGTCGTCGATTACAGTTTTGTGGCCGCGCAGAGCGAGGCCGGTTCCGATAGCGGCGATGGTGGTGGTCTTTCCCACACCACCCTTGCCGGATGTAACCACGAGAATCTTGGCCAAGGTGTTTCACCCCTAAGGAAGAAGGACTTTTTAGCCCCTGAAAAACATCTCTTGAAAACTACTGCAGTCGGACAGCCTTGGCTGGAATTCGGCTTGAGGAGGCGCTTGCCGGGGGCAAACACTCCCTGATCCTTTTTCCTACTTCGTTTGAGCCGTTTTCGCTACGTTTTAGAGATGCTTGGAAAATGCGGCAGTATCCGTTAAAGCCGAATGATGTTCAACACGTCGGCCGACAGGCTGACCTGTACACCGGAGCCCCACAGTGGATCGCGGCGCAAATCTTCGGAAACCTTGTAATGCCCGGCGATGGAGATTAGTTCAGCGCTCAATTGCTGACAGAAAATCCGTGCCTTGGTGTCACCCTTGACGCCGGCCAACGCACGGCCACGCATCGGGCCGTATACATGGATGTTGCCATCGGCGAGAAGTTCCGCCCCCGGACTGACGGAGGACACCACCACCAGATCGCCACCCTGGGCATATATCTGTTGGCCACCACGTACTGGCGTGGTGATTACACGCGTCGGTTTGATGGTCGGCTCAGGCGGCTTTTCCGGTTTTTTCACGACGACGGGTTCAGGCATTTCCAGCGGCCGCTCGCGGGCACCGGAAGGTGGCAACACCGGGATGTCGATGGCGATGGCGGCGGCGATGTCTTCGATGCGGCTGGCGCGGATCGCCAGGGTGCGCAGGCCATGCTGGCGGCACACACGCATCAGCCCC
Source organism: Pseudomonas sp. NPDC087346 (assembly GCF_044744235.1). Classification (NCBI taxonomy): domain Bacteria; kingdom Pseudomonadati; phylum Pseudomonadota; class Gammaproteobacteria; order Pseudomonadales; family Pseudomonadaceae; genus Pseudomonas; species Pseudomonas sp. NPDC087346. The sequence goes on along the minus strand of NZ_JBIUXX010000113.1, from coordinate 8,129 downwards.
GGCAGGTCAACCGCGCCTTCGCCTGGCGGCAGTTTGTCCAGCGCCAGAACCAGCGGCGCGTTGCTGAAAAAGTTCGGCGCCTGGGCGACTTTGGCGGCCAACTGCCGATCGAGGCTGTCGAGGTCGTTACGGGCCAGCTCCAGCACCGTAATGGCCAGCATGCTGCCCTTCAACTGGAACACGGGATCTTGGTCTAGCGGGTCGGTTTGGCTCATGTCGGCATACAACGGCTTGTCACTAAAAGTGCCGAGACTTATAACGAGAACGCCCGCCAGCCGCAAGCCGGCTCGAACGATGTAGAATGCGCGGCCACTGTATTTACGGAAGCTTTAATGGATCGCCCGCGTTTTCGAAGAGCATTTCTTTCTCCACGCTTCTGGCCGCTCTGGTGCGGTCTGGGGCTTTTGTGGCTGATCGTGCAGCTGCCGTATTCGGTTTTGCTGACCATCGGTCGATTTTTGGGTGCATTGATGTATCGCGTAGCTGGCGACCGGCGGCGCATTGCCAAACGCAATCTCGAATTGTGCTTCCCGGAGAAATCCGCCGCCGAGCGTAAACGGCTGCTCAAGGAAAACTTTGCCTCGACCGGCATCGCATTTTTTGAGATGGCGATGAGCTGGTGGTGGTCGCGTGAGCGCCTGGCAAAACTGGCCCACGTCGAAGGTCTGGAGCATTTGCAGAAAGCCCAGCGCGAAGGCAAGGGCGTGATCCTGATGGCGGCGCATTTCACCACGCTGGAAATCGGCGCGGCGTTGCTCGGTCAGCAGCACACCATCGACGGTATGTACCGCGAGCACAAAAACCCGTTGTTCGACTTCGTTCAGCGGCGTGGCCGCGAGCGGCACAATCTCGATTCACTGGCGGTGGAACGTGACGACGTGCGCGGCATGCTCAAGCTGCTGCGTTCGGGCCGGGCGATCTGGTATGCGCCGGATCAGGACTACGGCGCCAAGCAAAGTATTTTCGTGCCGCTGTTCGGGATTCAGGCGGCGACAGTCACCGCGACTACCAAGTTCGCCCGCCTGGGCAAAGCGCTGGTGGTGCCGTTCACTCAAGAGCGTCTGGCCGACGGCAGCGGTTATCGATTGACGATTCACCCGCCGCTGGAAGGTTTCCCCGGCGAAACCGAAGAGGCGGATTGCATCCGCATCAACCAATGGGTAGAAAGTGCCCTGCGTGCCTGTCCGGAGCAATACCTGTGGGCGCATCGGCGGTTCAAGAGCCGTCCGCCGGGCGAGCCCAAGTTGTACGCCAAACGCGGGTGATTGCCGCGTCCCTTTAAGCACCATGGAGTGTTGCGATGAGCCCAGCTGAACCGGTCACAGGTTTGATTCTTTCCGGCGGCGGGGCTCGGGCGGCGTATCAGGTGGGAGTGCTGGCGGCGATTGCCGAATTGCTGCCATTGGGCGCGGACAATCCGTTTCCGGTGATTGTCGGCACCTCGGCCGGGGCGATCAACGCGGTCAGTCTGGCCAGCGGCGCGACCGATTTTCGCGCCGCCAACGAGCGTCTGACACTGTTCTGGCAAGGCTTTCGCAGCCACCGCGTGCTGCGCAGCGACTGGCCCGGGGTAATCCGTCAGGCCAGCCGTTTTGTCAGCCACAGTCTGCTGGGTATGGGCCGGCATATGCCGGTGGCTTTGCTCAACAGTTCGCCGCTGCGCGATCTGCTCAACGAAAAACTGCACATGCCCGGCATTGCCGAGTCGATTGCGCGCAAGCAATTGCATGCGGTGGCGGTGACCGCGTTCGGCTATGAGTCGGGACAAGCGGTGACGTTCTATCAGGGTGGCGGCACCATCGATGCGTGGTTGCGGCACCGACGTATCGGTGTGCCGACGCAATTGTCGGTGGAGCATCTGCTGGCGAGTTCGGCGATTCCGTTGTTGTTCGCCCCGGTGAAAATCGGCGAGGAATATTTTGGTGACGGTGCGGTGCGCCAGTCAGCGCCGATCAGCCCGGCATTGCACCTTGGCGCCAGTCGAGTGTTGGTGGTGGGGGTCAGCGGCAATCCGCGCGGCGTAGATCCTCAGCAGCCGCTGGAGCGCTCTTACACCGGTCAGCAGCCGACGCTGGCGCAGATCGGTGGGCACATGCTCAACAGCACGTTCATTGACAGCCTCGAAAGTGATATCGAGTTGCTGCAGCGCTTGAATCAGTTCAGCCATCTAATGCCTGCGGGCACGCCGACGCGTGAGCTGGGTGTGGCGCCGGTGGAGGTGCTGGTGATTTCGCCGAGTCAGCCGATCGATGAGATCGCGGCGCGACATCGGCAGGAGTTGCCGGCGGCGTTGCGCTTGTTCTTGCGTGGGCCGGGGGCGACCAAGACCAGTGGGGCAGGGGTGTTGAGTTATCTGTTGTTCGAGTCGGGGTATTGCAGCGAGTTGATCGATCTGGGGCGGCGCGATGCGCTGGCCAAGAGGGAAGAGCTGTGCCGGTTTCTCGGGATTGGCGAGGCGCTGGTTCCAGCCTGATATGAGTGGCGCTGCAATCGCTGGCAGGCCAGCTCCCACAGGTTTCTGGGTGAACACAATAGTTGTGCGCGACACAAAACCCTGTGGGAGCTGGCTTGCCAGCGATGGCGTCCTTGCAGACGCCACTTACAGCAGCATCAGAAGTGGAGCTTCACCAAGAAGCTCCCACAGGTTTATGGGTGAACACAATAATTGTGCGCGACACAAAACCCTGTGGGAGCTGGCTTGCCAGCGATGGCGTCCTTGCAGACGCCACTTACAGCAGCATCAGAAGTGGA
>NZ_JBIUXX010000113.1:0-5279 GCF_044744235.1 Pseudomonas sp. NPDC087346 | reverse complement strand
CGACACAAAACCCTGTGGGAGCTGGCTTGCCAGCGATGGCGTCCTTGCAGACGCCACTTACAGCAGCATCAGAAGTGGAACTTCACCAGGAAGCTGGTCACGTTCTGGTTGGTGGTGAAGCCACGGGAGTCTTCGATCCCGTATTTGTCTTTCCAGTAGTCGTACTCAACACCGACGTACAACTGCTTCTCGCCGAAATGCAGCGCCTTGCCCAAGTCGTATTTGACCTGTGGGTTGAAGTGCAGGTTGGCGTGGTACTCGCCTTTGTTGTTGACGTCGTTGTCGACGACCCAGTCCATGTAACCATCGATCAGCACGTTCGAGCTGCCGACCGGGATGGTGTAGGACCAGACCGGGGTGATCTGCCAGACGTTGTCACCCGGACGCGAACTGTCGGTGTGGCGCTGGTAGAAGTTCAACTGGAAATAGTCGAAGCCCGGGATCGCCAGGTCGAAGCCTGGACCGATCAGGTACGACTCGACGTCGCCTTCACCGAACTCGTACGTCATGGCCAGCAATACGTCTTTGATCGGGCCGAACTCGATCTTCTGGTCGAGCACCTTGCCCAGCGAGATGCGTGGCTGGAACTCGCCGTAGTAGGTGTTGTTGCCGACGCCGCCGTCTGGCTTGCCGTTGTAGAAGATCTTGTCGACGAACAGGAAGTTATCCCCATACTTCCACGCATCGGCGTGCTCGAAGGTGACGGTCTGCTGGATCGCAGGGTTGACCTTGAAATCTTTACCGTAGAGGTAGGTCAGGCTGTTGTTCTGCCATTGCAGCAGGCCATCGGCCATGGCCTGGCCGCCGGCCAGCATCGATCCCGCGAGCATCAGGCTGGTGCACATACGTTTCATTCGGTTGCTCCCAAAAAATAGGTGGTTCCACGTTTATTTTTTTTAAGATCGGCGCTCTGGTGTGGCGCCTTTTTTCTATTGCAAAAGTCATCCGATCGGTCAGCTTCAGTGCTGTTAGCAAAAGCTGAGCCAAGGCTTTGAAAAAACCAAAAAACGCCCGTCCGGCTGTTGAAAAACAGTCGAATGAGCGTTTTTTCGGGATGCCTTGATTCTGAACGAGGCCGGGATAAGTTGGCCAGCCGGTCAGGAATTAAATCCGGGCTTTTTTTTAAACCGGATTTCGACGGCCGCGGAGAATACTGACTCAGCGGCCAAGCCTCAAGTGCCCCGCAACAGAGCACCGACGACAGGTATGGGGCACGGTTGCGGGTCATCTTAGAAGTGCACCTTCACCAGCAGGCTGGCGGTGTTCTGATTGGTGTCGAGGTTGTGGCTGGTTTCGACGCCATATTTGTTCTTCCAGTAGCTGTACTCGGTGCCGACGTACAGCTGCTTCTGACTCCAGCCCAGGGCTTTGCCCAGGTCATATTTGATCTGCGGATTGATGTGCAGGTTGGCGTGGTAGGTGCCGCGCGAGTTCTCGTCGTTGTCGACTACCCAGTCGAGGTAGCCGTCAATCAGCACATCGGAATTGCCCAGCGGAAAGCTGTAGGACCAGCCCGGAGTGATCTGCCAGACGCCATCGCCGGGGCGCGGGCCTTCGGTCTGGCGGCGGAAGATGTTCAGGGTGACGTAGTTGAAGCCCGGCACTTTCAGGTCGAAACCGGGGCCGATCAGGTAGGCCTCGCTTTCACCTTCGCCATACTCGTAGGTCATCGCCAGCAGTACGTCCTTGATCGGGCCGAACTCGATTTTCTGATCGAAGATCTTGCCGAACGAGAAGCGCGGGGTGAATTCACCGTAGAAGGTGTGAGGACCTTTATTGCGGTCTTCCTGGCCGTTGTAGAAGATTTTGTCGACGAACAGAAAGTTGTCGCCGTACTTCCACTTTTCGGCATGCTCGAACGTCACCGTCTGCTGGATCGACGGATTGATCGCGAAGTTCTTGCCGTACAGGTAACTCAGGCTGTTGGTCTGCCAAAGCAATAAATCGCCAGCCATGGCCTGACTCGCGGCCAGCAGGCCGCCACCTAACAGAGCGTTTGTCTGTGTGCGAATCATCTGTTGCTCCCTCTTGTTTTTATTGTTTGAGGCGCAAAGCTGCTATCCCTGTAGGAGTGAGCCTGCTCGCGAAGAGGGCGTGTCAGTCGCCATAACTGTTGAATGACACAACGCTTTCGCGAGCAGGCTCGCTCCTACAGGTTTTGTGGTGACTTCATTAGTGCTGGTGCGCCTGGCAGTCGTTGATGGCGGCGCGTTCGGCGCCACCGAGAATGTTGAACAGCAGGTTCAGCGTCAGTGCGCTGAGGGTCGCCATGGCGATACCGCTGTGGGTGATCGGGCTCATCCAGAGTGGCAGGTGGGCGAAGAACTCCGGACGTACCACCGGAATCAGGCCCATGCCGATGCTCACCGCCACCAGCAACTGATTGCGACGGTCGCCGATGTCGGCTTCCTGCAGGATCTTGATCCCGGTCGCCGCGACCATGCCGAACATCGCAATCGCTGCGCCGCCGAGCACCGCCGGTGGAATCGACGCCACCAGGAACGCCGCTTTCGGCAGCAGACTCAGCACGATCAGCAAACCACCGGCGACGATGGTCACCGAGCGGCAGCGCACGCCGGTCATTTGCACCAGACCGATATTCTGGGCGAACGAGGAGTGGGTGAAGGTGTTGAAGAAACCGGCGAAAAACGATGCCGCCGCGTCACACATCAAGCCGCGACGCAGCATGCGCGGGCAGACTTCCTGACCGGTGATTTTGCCCAGCGCGAGAAACATCCCGGTGGACTCGACGAAGATAATCACCACCACCAGACACATCGACAGGATCGGCGCGAGTTCGAATTTCGGCATGCCGAAATGCAGCGGGGTGACGAATTGCACCCATGGCGCGTTGGCCATGCCGCTCAGATCAACCATGCCGATGGCACCGCAAAGCAGATAGCCAAAGCACATGCCGATCAGTACGGAAATATTGACCCAGAAACCGCGCATGAAGCGGTGCACCAAGAGGATGGTGCCCAACACCAGTGCGGCGATGCCCAGATAAATGGGCGAGCCGAACTGACTGGCAGCGGCACCGCCACCAGCCCAGTTAACAGCCACCGGGAATAACGATAAACCGATCGAGGTGATGACCGTTCCGGTCACCAGCGGCGGGAAGAAGCGGACGACTTTGGACATGAACGGCGCGATGATCATGCCGAAAAATCCGGCAGCGATGGTGGCGCCGAAGATTCCTTGCAGACCGATACCGGGCATGCCGGCCATGGCGACCATGCTGCCTACCGCAGCAAAACTGGCGCCCATCATCACTGGCATACGGATGCCCATCGGGCCGATACCAAGTGATTGAACGATGGTGGCGATACCGGCGACCAACAGGTCGGCGTTGATCAGGAAGGCAATTTCTTCACGACTCAGGCCAGCGGCCTGTCCAATGATCAGCGGAACCGCGATGGCACCACCGTACATCAGCAGAACATGTTGCAAACCGACCAGGATCAGTTGCAAAAGGGGCAAACGCTGAATGGCGGGTGCGTCGGGGATGCGCGCTTTGGACAGCTCGGACATGCAACACCTCGGATCTTTTTTATTCTTGTGATTAACAGCTGCCGGGTTGCTGGCAGCTGTTTCTTTGCATCAGGTAAACCGCGTTGCGGCCAATCGCTGGCAAGCCAGCTCCCACACAGGCAGTGCAAAACCTTGTGGGAGCTGGCTTGCCAGCGATGCTTTTAACGATTAGTTGGTCTGGGCTCCCTGCACAATCCACGCACCGATCAGGTCACGTTCCTGCTGGGTCATCTGTGTGATGTTGCCCAGTGGCATGATCTGGCTGGTGACGGCTTGTGCCTGAATCCGCGCCGCGTTCTGGCGGATCTGATCCGGGGTGTCAAACATCACACCGGCAGGAGCTGCGCTGAACAACGGGCTGGTCGGTTTGGCCGAATGGCAGACCGCGCAGCGTTCCTGGATCACCGAGTGCACCTTGTCGAAAGCAGGACCGGCGTTGGACGCCTGGGCCGGTGCTGCGGCAGGGGCTGCCGGTTGTGCTGCTTCAGCCGGTTTCGCGCCACCGCCCAGTGCCGTTTCCGGCAGCGGTTGGTACTCGATTTTCGCTGGAGCCTTGGCCACTTCCGGAGCGGTCGACATCGGCGTCGGGCCGGTGACGTACGCCAGAGTGATCATGCCCACTGCTGCAACAGGCAGGGTCCAGGCGAACTTGTGGCTGTCATGACGGGTGTTGAAGTAGTGACGCACCAACACCGCCAGCACCGCGATCCCGGCCAGGATCAGCCAGTTGTATTGGCTGCCGTAAGTGCTCGGGAAGTGGTTGCTGATCATGATGAACAGCACTGGCAAGGTGAAGTAGTTGTTGTGACGCGAACGCAGCAGACCTTTGGCCGGCAGCGCAGGGTCGGGCGTGCGGTTCTCGGCAATTGCCGCTACCAGTGCACGTTGCGCCGGCATGATGATGCGGAACACGTTACCGACCATGATGGTGCCGATGATCGCGCCGACGTGCAGGTAAGCACCACGTCCGCTGAACACCTTGCTGAAGCCGTAGGCCGCGCCGATGATCAGGACGAACAGGATGAAACCGAGCAGGGCCGGGCGTTTGCCCAAGGCCGAGTCGCACAGGAAGGAGTAGATGAACCAGCCGAGGAACAGCGAGCCGATACCGATGGCCACGCCTTCAGGGCCGCTCAAAGTGCTGCCCGGAGCCAGCAGATAAAGCGTTGGATTGGAGTAGAACACCACGCACAGCAGCGCAATACCCGACATCCAGGTGAAGTAGGCTTCCCACTTGAACCAATGCAGGTTTTCCGGCATCGACGGAGGAGCCAGTTTGTATTTTTCCAGGTGATAGATACCGCCACCGTGGATCGCCCACAGGTCACCGGCCAGGCCGGTTTTCGGGTTGACGCGGTTGAGGTTGTTCTCCAGCCAGACGAAGTAGAACGACGCGCCGATCCAGGCCACGCCAGTAATCATGTGAACCCAGCGTACGCTCAGGTTCAGCCATTCCAACAGATGTGCTTCCACAGTCTTTACCTCTCGCCTGTCACTCTGTTGTCGAGTGATCAGACCTTCTCTTATTGGTGGGGGGCGAGGACCAAACGCTCTTCCTCTTTGAAAAAATGCTCATCGCAGTTATTGCCTGTGCCACTGCGATCAACCACCAGGAAGTCATCCCGCTTTTCGATCGTCAGCACCGGATGGTGCCAAACGCCGCGATGGTAATTGATGCCCTGCCTGCCGTTGGTGACGAAGGCGCGGACCAAACCTGATACAGGTTCCTCGCCAACAGGCGCGCCCAC
>NZ_JBIUXX010000112.1:0-9364 GCF_044744235.1 Pseudomonas sp. NPDC087346 | reverse complement strand
GTGTAGCTGAACACCAGGTTGGCGGTCCCGGAGCCGGACACATAGGTGGCCGGTTTGGTCGATGAGCCAATCACCAGATTGAGCGTCGGCGTGCCGGTGACGGTCACCACTTCGCTGAAGGCCACCGTCACGCTGGCCGTGTCGCCCGCATTCAGGGTGCTATTCGCCGCACCCGTGGCCGCTGTGATGGCCACACTGGAAATGGTGGGGGCCGTGGTATCGACTACTACGCTATTGACAGCGGCCGCCACCGCCGGCACCGCGAGCGTCGCCGTATTGCCTGCCGCGTCGGTCAGGCCGCCGCCGGCCAGGGCCAGCGCCGCGGCCGTCGCCGTGATGCCGCCCGCCGCATCGCTGTCACCAGCGGCCACGGTGTAGGTGAACACCAGGGTGTTGGTCCCGGAGCCGGACACATAGGTGGCCGTCTTGCTCACACCGCCGACGTCAATGGTGTAGGTCGGGATGCCGTTGACCGTGACCGCTTCGCTCGCCGTCAGGGTCACCTTGATCTTGTCGCCGGCCACCAGCGTGCCGGTCTTGGCGACATCAGCACTGTCCACCCCGGAAATGACCACGCCGGAGAAAGCCGGGGCCGTGGTGTCCACCAGGTAGCTGGCGTTGTCCGCCACCGCGGTGTAGCTCAGGGTCGCGTTGTTACCGGCGCCATCCTTGATCGAGCCACTGGCTACTGCCAGCCCGTTGGCCGGCAGCGCGAGGCCGTTGGCATCCGTGTCGCCCGCCGCCACGGTGTAGCTGAACACCAGGTTGACCGTACCGGAGCCGGACACGTAGGTGGCCGTTTTGGTGGAGGAGCCCACGGTGAGATTGATCGTCGGTGTACCGGTGACGGTCACTACTTCGCTGAAGGCCACCGTCACGCTGGCCGTGTCGCCCGCATTCAGGGTGCTGTTTACCGCCCCCGTTGATGCAGTCATTTCCACCGAGCTCACGGTGGGCACGGTAGTATCGATTGCGATAGTCACCATCAAACCCGCGCTGCCGGGGTTGCCCGCTGCGTCTGTGTAACCGCCCGCAACAACGCTGGCTTGATTTCCGCTATCTACATTGGCCGTCGGAACGAATTTTGCCGTGTAAACCTTGGGGTCGCTCGTCACGACCAAATCAGTGAGCACGCCATTAGCCACTGTGACGTCACTTGCCGTAAAGCCTGTCGGCGCTTCACTGAAGGTAAATGTAAAGGTGGCAGACTCTCCTGCAAGCAGGAGTGTTTTGTCACTGGTAATCACCAATGTAGGGGCAAGGCTATCTACACTCATTGAGTGTTCCGCTGGAACGGCCACGTTACCCGCCAAGCTGCTGACGGAAGCCGTGATCGGTACATTGGAGCTGTCCGCCGGAACCTGTGCCTCGGTAAAAAGAGCAGACCAGGCGCCATTTGAAACGGTTGCCGTGACGGTGGAAGTGCCCCACTTCACGCTCACTAGCTGCCCGTTCTCCGCACCCGTAGTGGTACCACTGACGCGCACCCCCTCGTGCGCCTCGGCGGCGTTGACCACGTCCTCCCCCGCCACCGGCCCAGTAATCGAAATGGTAGGCAAGACGGTCTCGATCGAGAATTCAATCTTGCCGGCCTGAACGGTGGAGGCGCCCGAAGGGATCTCGATACTTACGCTGAGCGCATGGGCGCCATCAAGCCATGGGGAGGCAGGAGTAAAGCTCCAGCTCCTGCGGTCGGCCGCCAAGGTGGCCGTACCGATTTTTTCGCTCCCATCATAGATCGAGACGAGTGCACCGGTAGGCAGGACCACCGCAAGTGTCCCCGACAGCGTCGGAGTGGCGTCATTGATCAGCGCATGTGCGGCAACGGGGCCGATCGCCCCCTGAACATCGTCAGTCACCGTAAAGGACAAGGTCGCCGTATGGAAAAGCGCGTCCAGTTGGACCTCACTTAACTGCTGCGCCTGCGCCAGACTCAATGTGGAATTTTGTGCGAACTGCGCAAGCTGGGCGCTATTGAGCGCATGCAATTGATCGTTCGTGAGTGCGGAAGTAATACCGACAGCGAGCATTGCAATCTGTGCCGGTGTCAACGCTGCCACCACTGAGGGCGACAGCGCAGAGAGTTCAGACTCCGTCATGGCACTCAGTTGGGTATTGCTGATGGCCTGGGCTTGAGACATGGCGCTGGCCGCGGCCGGTACTGCAACGGTGAGCGGGGTGAGATAATCAACCCCCTGCAAATTGCCCGCTTGTGAGGCGCCCGCGATCAAGAGCGCTTCCAATTCGTTGTTGGTGCTGCTGAGCGCCTCCGTCAGATAACGCTGCGCCGCAGCGGCACCGTGCAGCTCCTCGAACCCCGAAATGGCAGCCAGGATATAACCTGCCAGATTCGCGGAGGCGTTGGGATGGCCTTGCGCGTCCACAACAGGTACCGGCGCGACAAATAGATCGCTGCCCATGCCGAGTCGGGTCGCCAAATTTGTGTTGGCCGCCTGGATTTGTTCTGCCGAAAGCGCGCCCAGTGTTGTCGAAGACGAACCATCAACCCCTACAGTACCGGCAGGGAGACCGAGCGCGCGCACCGCCAGCTCGGTCAGTGGACTTAATACTATCGTGACAGTCCCGGCACCGTTACTTACAAACGCCGCACGCAAATCGTAGGCCAAATCTTTCGCCGTACGAGTAGCCTCATCTAAGTAGTCACCACCAGCGTTGGTATCCGTTACCCTGGCAAGCACCGCACCTGTATGGCTTGCCGAGTAGCTAAGGGTGAACGTACCGTCGTTATTGATGACCACCGGACCAGCAAGAATTGTACCGTCGGCACTGTACAGCGTAACGGACAAACCATGGCCGGCGACTAATGGCCCAGCAACCACCTGGCCATTTACAATGGTGGTCTCTGCGACCGGGGTGCCTGTACCTCCACCCCCAGTGCTACCAGTGCTACTATGATGACCGCCACCACCCCCACCACCAGCTGCGAGGGCGATCCCGCCCACTCCCAATAACGCTGCTGCGCCGTAATACAAAGCGTTCGAATGAGTAGCCGAGACCGCATCACTCATTTGTCCTGCCTCGTCCAAGGCGCTTACGCTGTGCTCAGCGGCATCGACTGGCAACGCATCGGTTCCCGACGCATACGACCAGCCTGTCCCGTCAAGCGTTGCCCCCTTGGACACGTAGAAGTCGTTAATTTCAACGATCGTCTCACCATCCACTTGTATAAGAAGATCGTTTCCTTCTTTTTTGAGTTCCGGCTTTTTGCCATTAATGTGTTCGGCACCCGATAACTTGACACCGTCCACCGAAATAACTGTATGGGTGCCCGGCACGGCCTTGGTCTTAATGGGATGCCCGGAAACAGCCTGTACATTAACTTTCTCTTTCAGGCCATTGCTGTTAGTGGTGACAATTTCAATACGCATAATACAGTCCTCAATTTAATCGGAAAAAAGGATGGGTCACCGTTCACCGAGCGATTGGTTCAATCCCTTCATAATCGGTTTAGTCAGATACTCCAGCACGGTGCGTTCACGCGCTCTGATATCGACGGATGCGGACATTCCAGGTCGTAAGTGGATTTCTTCATTCGTGTGGCTTTTGAATTCCGCCCCCCGAATGAGAATGCGCACTCTGTAATAAGAGGTAGGGCCTTGACGTGTCTCTTCCGTGAGTACATCGGGGCTGATATAGCTGACTTCGCCCTGCATAGAGCCAAATATGGAGGAGTCATAAGCGTCAATGCGCACATTGGCGCGCTGCCCCTTCCGTACAAAGGCGATGTCTGAGGGGCTGACCTTTGCTTCAGCCAACAGATCACCGCTGGTAGGAAGCACCTCCATGATGGTGTCGCCAGGGCGCACGACCCCTCCTAGGGTATTGACATGAATATTGTTGACGACACCGTCGACAGATGCAGTGAGCTCGGTCTGCTCTAACACCTGTGAACGATCACGCAACTGTTCTGTCTGGCTGGTCAAATCCTCCTGAGCCTTTGTCATATCGGCTTGCGTGTCTTGAAAGTACTTATTACGGCGATTAGTTATTTGCGCCTCAACGTCGGCGACCGAACGCTGCAGCCGCAAAATTTCTGCCTGACTGACATCCCCGGTAGCGACCAGTTGCCGATTGATGTTCAGCTCTTTGCGCGCCAGTGCTAAAATATTGTCGAGGGATGTCAAATCAGCGTCAATGGCCGTACGCCGTTTTATATAAAGCTCTTTCTGATTGGTTATGTAATCACTGTAGGCGTCCAAATCCCGGGGAAACTCCAGCGGCTCGCCGTACACTTCAGCGTGCAGCCGCGCCAGGGTTATCCGCAGCGCTGCAACCTTGCCCAAGCTTTCTGTTACAGCAGCATTCGCTCGCTCCTTCTGCAAAGTGACGAGCGACTGCCCCGCATGCACGACGTCGCCTTCGTGGACGTGGAGTTTGGTTACAACGCCCCCATCAGGTGATTGGATAATCTGCGTGCGTTCCGCGGCAATAATTTGTGCCGGGGCTCTGGTTACTTGGTCGACCTTTCCAAAGGCCGCCCAGACCACCAGCGCTATCAACCCCAGTAACATGATACGAAGGTTCCATCGTGAACGCGTCGGCCCCGCGAGTTCTTTAATCTCTCGAAGTGGCGCACGTTGCAGTGACATCTCAGCCTGCGAGTTCATTTCAATCTCGGTACTCACGACATTTCTCCCTGAACGCCAAATTCCGTGCTAGGCGGTACTTTGGCTACGGGCTGCTCACGTGAGTCCAATTGCCGCAGCACAGCATCTCGTGGGCCGTCAGCAACGATATTGTTACCTACGACCACGAGGACTCGATTCACTAATGGCAGAACACTGGGTTTGTGGGTCACGATAATGAGCATGGTTCCCCCCTGCGCTTCCTCTGCCAGGACAGACAGGCATTGGCGCTCCTGCTCTTCATCCATCGATGCGGTGGGCTCATCAAGCAGCATAATGCTGGGCTTGCACAGTATAAGGCGCGTAAATGCCACCAGCTGCCGCTGCCCACCACTGAGCCCCTTCCCCCCTTCGGTGATAGGTCGATCAAGCCCTTGTGGGTGCGAAGCAATTATGCGGTCCATGCCGGTTCGTCTCACCGCATGCAAAATTGCTTCGTCACCGGGATCCGCCAAGCCGATGAGCAGGTTTTCACGCAAAGTGCCCTGAAACAGCCGGTGCTCTTGCTGCAAATAGCCGACCTGGCGACTGATCACCTGCCGACTGATGTGCGATAGATCGAGACCGTCGAGCAATACCCGGCCCGATTGCGGCACATACAACCCTGAAAGCATGCGCAGAAGCGTAGATTTGCCTGAGCCAATGGGACCAAGGACGGCGACTCGCTCGCCCGGCTGGATCTGAAGTGAAGGGACTTTTAAAGCCGCCGGATGCTCACCATAGGCGAACGAAAGACCTTCGACGGTGTACCGTCCCACGATACGTTCAGGCACGAGCGGCCTGCGTACCCCGTGGTTATCGGTTTTGAGCTTGTAAAGTTTTTCCAGGCCATCTTCTGCAGCACGGGCATGTGCGTGCTGCACCAATAGAGCCGGCAACGCGAGGATGGGATTTAATATACGTCCCGACAGGATGGAACAGGCAATCAGGGCGCCAGTACTCATTTGCCCTTGCATTACCACGAGCGCACCGGTGACGATCAATGCGGCATAACTGAGTTGCTGCATCGTCCCTGCCAGATAACTGGTGGACTCGGTGGCGTGGCGAATTTTGAGATCGCTCACAATCGAAAGTGCATTGACGTCGATCCATCGTGATAGGAAACGCCAGCCTCCCGAGCCCGCCTTAATGGTCTCGGCCCCCTCGACGGCTTCGACCAATAGCCCTGTTTTCATGTTCGAATAAGCAGCACCCTCTTTGGCTTGCCGGGCGACATGCCTGCGGGCAGAAACACCAATGACGAGTGCCACCAAAGCGAAGCCCAGCATGACCAGGGCAACAACCGGGGTAGCCAGCATCATTATGATGCCCAGGAAAAGCATCGCCATCGGAAGTTCAATGAGTGCAAACAACGACGATGCGGTGTAGAAACTCCGGATTTGCTCATAACCCCGAATTTGTGACGCCAAACTGCCGACCGAAGCCGGTAATTGATCCAGGCGCAACACCAGCAACTGTTGAAAAATCTCTCGCGACATACGGCTATCGAAACCAACCACTACGTAGTCCATCAAGTGCGAGCGTGCTAATTTCATCGCCAGCTCAATCAATACACTCAGCAGGACCCCCCCAGCGAGCACAAATAACGTGTATTCACCCCGCGTCGGGATAACCCGATCGTAGACTTGCATCGAGAACAGTGACGTCGCCAAAGCCAGCAGGCCAATCACTGCTGAGGCGATACCTGCCTCTATAAGGGCTCCGCGGTACTCACGCAGACTCATATTGAGCTGGCTTCGAAATCCGGTCGAGGACGCCCCCTCATCGTTGGCAGCCTCAAAACCAGAGTGGCGCCGATCACCGCACTGTACCTGGGCGCTACGACCGGCTAGCTCTTGAGTCGTTTGAAGAGTCTCTTTGCTGTCGCAAAGCACTCGCCAATCCCCGGAAGGCTCAAGGTCGACGATGACACCCCATTCACCGTTTTCCAACGAACAGATTAATGGCAGTCGCGCAGCATCCGGCGTTTGCAAACGCCTAGGTGTCGCCACCCCAAGATGGGTACACACAAGCTGGAGATAGTCGAATGCATTCACCGTGCTGCCAATCTGGCGGCTGGATTGCAAACGCAGCGGATCGATAACGCAGCCTTGTGCGTAAGCCAACCGCCGCAACGCCCATGTAAGAGACTCAAACTTTTTCATTTATAAACCCCGGATTAGGGCAACAGTTGGGTGCGACCCTGACGCAGCTGCAGGCGATAGAGTGCGGCAGTCATTGCCGCTTGTGACTCTGCTTGTGCAAACTGGTTTTGGGAGAGTTCTCTGACAGCGTTGAGCAAGTCGATCCACGTCTTGCGCCCAGCGGTGAATTGTCTTGAGTAGGAATCAAGCACCTGCTGTGCACCCGCTACGGCATCTTCAAGCGCGCGAAGCCTTTCTAATGAGGAGGTGAAATCTTCGCGATCCGCAGTCATGGCCTCGCGCTGTTCGCGATACGCCGCTTCCACTGACTGATCAACGGATGCAACGCGTGCACTTAACGCATCCGCCTGAACCCCCGTCGCGAAGCCCGCACCTGGGGTATAACGAACGCCCAGGAATACGGCGGGGCTGTTGTCCACGACCTGAGAGTCAGAGAAACTGCCGGATGAGTTTCCTAAGGGTTTAACCAACCGCACATAAGCGGTAGGCCATCGCTCCGCGCGTTTCGCGTCCAATTGGGCGGCGACAATCTGCGCATCACCTTTGGCAACCTGGACCGCAAAACTGTCTCTGGCATACGTGCTTAAATCGGCAGTAACTACCGGGACAGACGACTGCCGTACCGTTTCAGGATTTGGCCACAAGGGAAGGTCGCCGGTGCGTTCATCAAGCCCTGCTACGCCTGATAATTGTTCCAACCGTTGTGCCGCCGCACGCAGAGCAGAACGTGCCGAAGACAGCTCTACTTCGGTCTGACGTATGCGCGACAGAACCAGCTCAAGATCAATCGAAGGCGAGGCATCTGCTGCCACGCGCCGGCGCATTTGCGCTTCATAGGTACGCAGCCTGTCCATTGTCTGGCCGGCAACACCAAGCTTGTCACGCGCACCGATAAGCTGTTGCCACGCGGCGACTACTTGCAAGGCCAACTGCTGCCTTTGCCATATGACGCGTGCCTCGCTCTTGGCCAGGCCTGCGTTAGCATGCGCGATACCAGCACTGATCTTTCCACCGTCCCAGAGGGTCTGCTCCACTTGCAGAGCCCTTGAAGGCCCCGAAGTGACGTTCCCCGAATCGGTTTCCATGACTGCCGATACCGTAGGCCACCACTGCCGCTGCGCCGCCGTCACGTCAAGCTCACTCGCCGAAACCTCAAGAACATCACCGCGCACGAGTGGATGATCATTGACAGTCAGAGTGATCAACCTCTGCAGCGATATTGGCAAATATTCCGCCTTCGCAATTAACGGCATTAGCAAGGCAATCAATATGACCGCGATAGCTACACTGGCCGAATACAGACGCGAACCATAGATGACCCGGTATATAGCAATACGCAACTCAGGTGATTTTCCAACGTGACTTTGCATCCATTCTGCATAACGCGCCACACTGTCTGCTCGAGCCATTTAAACTCCCACCAAGCACATTCAAGGCAGCAACCCACCCTGGAATCGCTCGCACGATAAACAAGGAGTAAAAACAAAGTTCGCACAACCAAAACCACTTCTTTAAAAAATGCAAAAAGCTCACATGGAATTAGACCAACAAGGCAAAAGTTTCAGAGTCAGGAAACCCTTCTAGTTACGCAGGGGCTTACTTCTAACTATGTAGGGGTTTACTTCTAACCATGTAGGGATTTACTTCTAACTATGTAGGGGTTTACTTCTGCAGGACGCTAATGATTTTATTTTTATTGCGTAAACTTTAGTAAAATTTACTATTTCTGATTTTCGTTCTGCGATCAAAGCAGGTATTGTCCAAATATTTTGTATTTTTACCTTTTTCCATCGCGACCACACAGTTCACTACAGCTTTGTTGGCCTGGTTACACCCGTAAGTCGCCCATCCCCATCAATTATTCTCGAGCCACATACAGGTTCGACAGAGCAAACAGCTCCAGGGACGACCTGATCCATCTCGGCAAAGAATCGTTCGCGGTGAATTCGCTGACGTTTGCCAGGGCACCCAAAGCTGGAAACAAAGCAAGAAAAGCTGATCTTGGCTCATGCGTGACTCGAGGCAGATGGTCAAGGTGTATTCCAACACCTTCGAGGAGTTGCTCAAAGCCCCCCTAAGACCGGGCGGCGCGAAAATTGAGTGCAACACCTGACCTTTCCTGTACGGTGTTGCCCCTATGTCCTATCACGAACTTAGCGTCGAAGAGCGCGTAACCATCCAACTCGGTCACGTCCAAGGCTTCAGCCTGCGCAGGATTGCCCTCTTGATCAAGCGCTCGCCCTCAACGATCAGTCGGGAGTTGAGGCGTAATCGGCAGGGTTGCGGCAGTTACTCAGCCCACACTGCTCAGCACTATATGAGGGCTCGCCGTCGCCCCTGCCGCCCCACGCGTAAGCTGTTGCGGGGCAGTGAACGCTTTGATTTGGTGACTCATATGTTGCGTGAGCGTTTGTCTCCTTAGCAGATTGCCGGCAAGCTGCGCAGCATGAATATTCCCAGCTTGAAAGATGCCTATGTTGTAACCGCTCCACGAACCCCACATTCAAAGCCGCGATTTGATGCCTGATGCTGTGCTCCCGATCTCTTTCAGAAGCCAGCGGCCATGATGCGTCC
>NZ_JBIUXX010000111.1:0-9643 GCF_044744235.1 Pseudomonas sp. NPDC087346 | reverse complement strand
AGAGCTTCGTTGAACATTGGCAGGGTGTGTTCCTGGTTGATGATGTGAATGTTGTTCCGCGCGCCGACGAGGTGTTTACCCATTTTCGGGTTCCAGTAACGGGTTTGGTGACCGAAGTGCACACCGGCCTTCAGCATATCGCGCATGTTGACTTGGGACATGATAGTTCCTTAATAAGTCGGGTTTGGCCTCCACGTATCCCAATGACCAACCAGTGGCATAAAGCCAAAAGCACCCAGGTCATCGTGTCGACACGTGTGTGGATTTAAGCCTTTCGGGGTATCCCCGGAAAGCGGCGCATTTTATATCACAGGGTGGGCGAAAACGGAACCCGGAATCTGCAATCGCTCCGCAGACGCAGGCGCCAGTCCCTTGGAATCGGTTCAGCAGGCACCATTCTATAGAGAGAAGCGATGCACGCAGGCGCGGATTTGCCCTTTGCGTCTGTTAGAATCGCGTTTTATCAGGTCGCAAAATGAACACCGCGACCCTATTCGTATCAAGCAAGCGCCGTCGAGCGCAGAGAGAGCCTGTATGACCGTCAACCTCAAAACCCCCGAGGACATCGCTGGCATGCGTGTCGCCGGCAAACTGGCCGCCGATGTGCTGGAAATGATTGCCGAACATGTCAAACCGGGCGTGACCACTGATCAGTTGAACCAGATCTGCCACGACTACATTGTCGATGTGCAGCAGGCCATCCCTGCTCCGCTGAACTACAAGGGCTACCCGAAGTCGATCTGCACCTCGATCAACCACGTGGTCTGCCACGGCATCCCGAATGACAAGCCGCTGAAAAACGGCGACACCCTGAACATCGACGTGACGGTAATCAAAGACGGCTACCACGGTGACACCAGCCGCATGTTCCACGTCGGCGAAGTGCCAGTCTGGGCCGAGCGCCTGTCGCAGATCACCCAGGAATGCATGTACAAGGCGATCGAGATCGTCAAGCCCGGCTGCCGCCTGGGCGACATCGGTGAAGTGATCCAGAAGCACGCTGAAAAGAATGGCTTCTCGGTGGTTCGCGAGTTCTGCGGCCACGGTATCGGCAAGGTTTTCCACGAAGAGCCGCAAATCCTCCACTACGGTCGTGCAGGCACCGGCATGGAACTGAAGGCCGGCATGACCTTCACCATCGAGCCGATGATCAACCAGGGCAAGGCCGACACCAAAGTATTGGGCGACGGCTGGACCGCGATCACCAAGGATCGCAAGCTCTCGGCACAGTGGGAACACACCCTGCTGGTGACTGACACCGGCTATGAGATCTTCACCCTGCGCGCCGACGACACCATCCCGCGCATCTCGGCCTGATCCACACAACGCTCCCAGCCTTTATAAAGGAAAGCCAATCGATGCCGCAGGTGGATCCCGAACTCTTCGACCGCGGCCAGTTCCAGGCTGAACTGGCCCTCAAAGCGAGTCCTATCGCGGCGTTCAAGAAGGCGATCCGCCAGGCCCGCGAAGTGCTCGACACGCGTTTTCGCAACGGTCGCGACATTCGCCGCCTGATCGAAGACCGTGCCTGGTTCGTCGATAACATCCTGCAAAAAGCCTGGGAGCAATTCAACTGGAGCGAAGACGCCGACATCGCACTGGTCGCGGTCGGCGGTTATGGCCGTGGTGAACTGCACCCTTATTCCGACATCGATTTGCTGATCCTGCTGGACAGCGCCGATCACGAAGTCTTCCGCGATTCCATTGAGCGTTTTCTGACGTTGTTGTGGGACATCGGCCTCGAAGTCGGTCAGAGCGTTCGCTCGGTCGATGAGTGCGCCGAAGAGGCCCGCGCCGACCTGACAGTCGTCACCAATCTGATGGAGAGCCGCACCATCTGCGGCCCAGAGCGCCTGCGCCAGCGCATGCTCGACGTCACCAGCACCGCGCATATGTGGCCGGCCAAGGAGTTCTTCCTGGCCAAACGTGCCGAGCAGAAAGCCCGCCACCACAAATACAACGACACCGAGTACAACCTGGAGCCGAACGTCAAAGGCTCGCCCGGTGGACTACGCGACATTCAGACGATTCTGTGGGTAGCACGCCGTCAGTACGGCACCCTGAACCTGCGCGCCCTCGCCGGTGAAGGCTTCCTGGTCGAAAGTGAAAACGCGCTGCTCGCCTCCTCCCAGGAATTCCTCTGGAAAGTGCGCTACGCCCTGCACATGCTGGCCGGCCGCTCTGAAGACCGCTTGCTGTTCGATCACCAACGCACGATTGCAACGCTGTTGGGTTTTGAAGGCGATGACGCCAAACAGGCCATCGAAAACTTCATGCAGCAGTATTACCGCACGGTCATGAGCATCGCCCAGCTCAGCGACCTGATCATTCAGCACTTCGAAGAAGTCATTCTGGCGCCGGACGACGAAGCGCCGCCACAGCCGATCAATTCGCGATTCCAGTTGCACGACGGCTATATCGAAGCACGCAACGACAACGTGTTCCGCCGTACACCGTTCGCCATGCTCGAGATTTTCGTGCTGATGGCGCAACAGCCGGAAATCAAAGGCGTGCGCGCCGACACCATCCGCCTGCTGCGCGAAAACCGTCATCTGATCGACGACGACTTCCGCAACGACATCCGCAATACCAGCCTGTTCATCGAGCTGTTCAAGTGCAAGATCGGCATCCATCGCAACCTGCGCCGAATGAACCGTTACGGCATTCTCGGCCGCTACCTGCCGGAGTTCGGTTTCATCGTCGGGCAGATGCAGCATGACCTGTTTCACATCTATACCGTCGATGCACACACGCTGAATCTGATCAAACATCTGCGCAAGTTGCAGTACACCCAGGTGTCGGAGAAATTTCCGCTGGCGGCCAAGCTCATGGCCAAACTGCCCAAGCCCGAACTCATCTACATGGCGGGGCTGTATCACGACATCGGCAAAGGCCGGCATGGCGATCACTCGGAGATCGGCGCGGTCGATGCCGAAGCGTTCTGCCAACGCCATCAATTGCCGTTGTGGGACAGCCGCCTGATTGTCTGGCTGGTGCAAAACCATCTGGTGATGTCGACCACCGCCCAGCGCAAGGACTTGTCCGACCCGCAGGTGATCCACGATTTCGCTCAGGCGGTCGGCGACGAAATCCGTCTCGACTATCTGTACGTGCTGACCGTCGCCGACATCAACGCGACCAACCCGACGCTATGGAACTCCTGGCGTGCAAGCCTGTTGCGCCAGCTCTACACCGAGACCAAACGTGCCTTGCGCCGTGGCCTGGAAAACCCGGTGGATCGCGAAGAGCAGATCCGTCAGACGCAAAGTGCCGCGCTGGATATTCTGGTGCGCGGCGGCACCGATCCGGACGATGTCGAACAATTGTGGGCGCAACTGGGCGATGACTATTTCCTGCGGCACACCGCTGGCGACGTCGCCTGGCACAGTGACGCGATTCTCCAGCAGCCGGCCGATGGCGGGCCGCTGGTGCTGATCAAGGAAACCACTCAGCGCGAATTCGAGGGCGGCACGCAGATCTTCATTTATGCCCCGGATCAGCACGACTTCTTCGCCGTGACCGTGGCCGCAATGGATCAGCTCAACCTGAACATTCACGATGCACGGGTTATCACGTCCAGCAGCCAGTTCACCCTCGACACCTACATCGTGCTCGACAACGAAGGCGAATCCATCGGCGACAACCCGGCCCGGGTCAAACAGATCCGCGACGGCCTGACCGACGCCCTGCGCAACCCCGATGACTACCCGACGATCATTCAGCGGCGGGTTCCGCGTCAGCTCAAGCACTTCGCGTTTGCGCCACAGGTAACGATCCACAACGACGCACAACGTCCGGTGACCGTGCTGGAGCTGACCGCCCCTGACCGTCCGGGATTGCTGGCGCGAATCGGCGGGATCTTCCTCGAGTTCGACCTGTCGCTGCAGAACGCCAAGATTGCCACGCTGGGCGAACGGGTGGAGGACGTGTTCTTCATCACCGACGCGCATAACCAGCCACTGTCCGACCCACTTCTGTGCAGCCGCTTGCAGGATGCGATCGTCGAACAGTTGAGCGTCAATCAGGAACCCGATATCAAACTTTCGCGCATCAGCATCTGAATTAACAAATCATCCCTGCCGGAACCGGCAAGCTCCAACGCAGGATTGGCAATGAAACCCATGTGGGAGCGAGCCTGCTCGCGATAGCGGTACTTCAACACACATACATGTTGAATCTGCCGCCCTCATCGCGAGCAGGCTCGCTCCCACAGGTTTCTCATCCAGCCTGAAAGTTGCAGCAAGCCCGCTCCCACATTGAACGAGGCCCGCATGAACAACGCCCTGAACCAGCTCCAGCCCTACCCGTTCGAAAAGCTCCGCGCCCTGCTCGGTACGGTCACGCCGAACCCGGACAAACGCCCGATCGCGCTGTCGATCGGCGAGCCGAAACACCGCTCGCCAAGCTTTGTCGCCGAAGCGCTGGCGAATAATCTGGATCAGATGGCGGTGTATCCCACCACCCTCGGCATCCCTGCCCTGCGCGAAGCCATTGCCAACTGGTGCGAGCGCCGTTTCAGTGTGCCAACTGGCTGGCTCGACCCGGCGCGCAACGTGCTGCCGGTCAACGGTACCCGTGAAGCGCTGTTCGCCTTCACCCAGACCGTGGTCAACCGTGGCGACGACGCACTGGTGGTCAGCCCGAACCCGTTCTATCAGATATATGAAGGCGCGGCGTTCCTTGCCGGCGCCAAGCCGCATTACCTGCCGTGCCTCGACGAAAACGGCTTGAATCCGGACTTCGACGCCGTGACGCCGGACATCTGGAAGCGCTGCCAGATTCTGTTCCTGTGCTCGCCAGGCAATCCGACCGGCGCACTGATCCCGGTCGAAACCTTGAAAAAACTCATCGCGCTGGCCGACGAGTACGACTTCGTGATCGCAGCCGACGAGTGCTACAGCGAACTCTACTTCGACGAACAAACCCCACCGCCGGGCCTGCTCAGCGCCTGCGTCGAACTGGGCCGCAAGGACTTCAAGCGTTGCGTGGTTTTCCACAGCCTGTCCAAGCGCTCCAACCTGCCGGGCCTGCGCTCGGGTTTTGTCGCCGGCGATGCCGAGATCCTCAAGGGTTTCCTGCTGTATCGCACCTATCACGGTTGCGCGATGCCGGTACAAACCCAACTGGCCAGCGTCGCCGCATGGAATGACGAAGTGCACGTACGCGCCAACCGTGCACTGTACCGCGAGAAGTTCGACGCGGTGCTGGCCATCCTCAGTCCGGTGATGGACGTGCAGCGCCCGGATGGCAGCTTCTATCTGTGGCCGAATGTGCAAGGTGATGACGCAGCCTTCTGCCGTGATCTGTTTGCCGAGGATCATGTCACCGTGGTGCCGGGTTCTTATCTGTCTCGCGAAGTGGATGGCGTCAACCCAGGTGCGGGCCGAGTGCGCATGGCGCTAGTGGCGCCATTGGCCGAATGTGTAGAAGCCGCACAGCGTATTCGCGACTTTATTATTCGCCATCGATAACGAGTAAGACTTCGTGCCATAGCAATGGCACGAACGCCCCTGACAAGTTACATTTCAAACAACTTCCACTCTATCTCGAACGCCGTCAAAAGTTTAATCTTTGGCGGCGCACTTCTTCGTACCGAACGAAACGCTAGCAACTTGCTATTGGCAATACGATCAATAACACCCGAAACTTTACACATAAACAAAGTTTTTCAAGACCCACACATTATCAAACAAAAACTCAAGCCTTAAATCAGACCCAAAAGGATATTGACCATGATTAAAAGCACTCCCTGCATGAAACTACACATTGAAGACCCCTATGCCTCTTATCAGGCCGCTGTTAGCGAAAACCCTGACAATGCGCTTAAAAACAAGGGAGGGTTACTCGCTGTTGGCATCGAAAGTAAACTCTGGAAACCTGGTCGCACCCTGACTATCTCTTTCCTGGGAAAACCTTCCGAATCGCTGAAAGACCTGCTTAAAGCATTGATCCTCGAATGGGAACCTCTGGTCAACCTGACATTCAAGTTCGTCGAGGGCAATGACGGCATTATAAAAATACAAACCAATGCCCGCTCGAATGCATCCCATATTGGCACCGACGCTTTGCTCTATGGGCCAGGAGAGCCGACCATGTTCATAGCCAATCAGCCGTCGAACCCTGAATTCAGAGCCTCTGTACTGCATGAGTTCGGTCATGTACTTGGGCTGCATCACGAGCACCTGCACCCTGATGCCGACATCCCCTGGAACAGGAAAAAAGTGTATGAGGTATATGCCAGTAAGTGGGGCATGTCCAAAGAGCTGGTCGACCTTAATATTTTTACGCCTATTTCCGAACACGTTATGGTCGGAAAGTACGATCAGGACTCCGTCATGCACTACCCTGTGGAAAAAGAGTTGACCGATGGAAAGCTTGAAGTATCGCTCAACTCAAATATCAGCAGCGAAGATAAACGTATCATTCAAATCCTGTACCCACTGACTCCACCTGGAGGTGGCGGTGGTGGCGACTGCGAACAACCTTGATATCCACGTCTTGGGTGCGAACTTACTAACAGGCTTATTTGACGACACCTAAGTTAGCCTCACTTAAATCCAGTTCCCCCAACACTTCACGCAACACGTCATCGCCGATCTGGTGATGACGACTCAAGCTGTACAACTCCAGGCGTTGCGCCCGCAGCGCTTTCAGACGCAGGCGCCGCTCCAGCAGATCCATCTGGAACGCCAGCGCCTGCGCCTCGGCAGAATCGTTGAACACCTCCAATTGATGCCGGTATTCGGACATGATTCGCGCCTTGAGCTCCGCCGCCAATGCCGCCTGCGCAGCGTCCTGCGGACCGGTTTCCTCGGTTTCCAATGCATGGATCGCCGCCTCGGCGGTTTTGCGCCAGGCATCGCGTACTTCTTGCCGGCGCTTGTCGTCCGGACTCTTTTCGATACCACGCAGCAACAGCGGCAAGGCGATGCAAGCCGAGACCAGCGACAGCAGAATCACCCCGGCGGCAATAAAAATCAGCAGATCACGTTCGGGAAATGCCTCGGTGCCCATCAGCATCGGCACCGACATCACACCTGCCAGTGTCACCGCTCCGCGCACGCCGCCGACGGTCAGTAACCAGCAGGATCGCGCGGTGGGCACTTGAGTCAGATCGCCCTTACCGCGCCAGCGTCGCAACAATACCGACAAACGCCAGATGCTCTGCACCCAGATAAACCGCAACAGCACCAGCGCCAGAAAGATCGCCACCACGTCGAGGCAGCGATACAACAAGGTCGGCCACAACGTCGGTTCGTGGCTGACCACAGCTTTGATAATGTCGGGCAATTGCAGGCCGAGCAGCAGGAAGATCAGGCCATTGAAAGCAAATTCCAGCAGCGACCAGACGCTGCGATTGAGCAACCGGGTGCTGGTCTGGCGTGGCAGCAGATCGAGCCAGCTCTGCATCATCCCCGCCGCGACCGCCGAGAGAATGCCCGAGACGCCAAGGCGTTCGGCCAGCACATAAG
The DNA here is from genome assembly GCF_044744235.1 of Pseudomonas sp. NPDC087346. Taxonomy (NCBI): domain Bacteria; kingdom Pseudomonadati; phylum Pseudomonadota; class Gammaproteobacteria; order Pseudomonadales; family Pseudomonadaceae; genus Pseudomonas; species Pseudomonas sp. NPDC087346. The sequence goes on along the minus strand of NZ_JBIUXX010000111.1, from coordinate 2,171 downwards.
CGGCGAACGGCAGTAGCAACATGAACACTACGTGGGTGGCCGGATCGTCCCAGCCCCGGGCGATCATCCAGGCGCGCAATCGGCCAACCAGCCAGCTCAGCGCCACCCCGACTGCCAATCCGCCGACCGCCACCACGACAAAGGTCAGGCTGGCATTGGCCAGCGAGAACACGCCAGTCACCGCTGCGGCCAGAGCAAACTTGAACGTCACCAGACCCGACGCATCGTTCATCAGCGCCTCGCCTTGCAACATGTGCATCAGCGGCGTCGGCAAGCGATTCTGCGAGATTGCGGATACCGCCACGGCGTCAGTCGGCGACAACACAGCCGCGAGGGCAAAGGCTACTGGCAGCGGAATTGTCGGCAACAGCCAGTAAATGAAGTAACCGGCACCGACTACGGTGAACAACACCAGCCCGACCGCGAGCGTCAGGATCGGGCCACGCAAATGCCAGAGCTCGCGTTTGGGCATGCGCCAGCCATCGGAAAACAGCAGCGGCGGAAGGAACAGAAACAGGAAAAGTTCTGGGTCGAGGGCCACATGCAGACCCAGCGTCGGCCAGGCCAACAGTGCCCCGGCGGCGATTTGCACCAGAGGCAGCGGCAGCGGGATGACCCGTCCGACCAGACGCGAGACGCTGACGAGCATCAGCAGGATCAGAACGGTATAAGCGGTTTGCATAAAGCGGAAATCTCAGACAATCGACAGCGTTGAACTGCCATATTAGCCGCTTAGGATGCGTCTGGCGTTTGCACCTATGTCGCAGCCTCCCTTTGTAGGAGTGAGCCTGCTCGCGATAGCTGTGCATCAGTCACCAGTAATAATGAACGTGACGACGTCATCGCGAGCAGGCTCACTCCTACAGGGTTTTGCGTATTCGCCGAAGGGTCATGGCATAATCCGACACCATTTTTTTCCAGCACCTGTAAAGGGGGCGATTCCTTGACCGTTTCAAGTAAAACGTTGCACCTTTTCGGCATCAAAGCCTGCGACACCATGAAGAAGGCGCGCACCTGGCTCGATGAACACGCTGTCAGCTACGACTTTCATGATTACAAAACCGCCGGCATCGACCGTGAACACCTGACTCAATGGTGTGACGAACACGGCTGGCAGACGGTGCTGAACCGTGCAGGCACGACCTTTCGCAAACTCGACGACGAACGCAAAGCCGATCTCGACCAATCGAAAGCCATCGAACTGATGCTCGCACAACCCTCGATGATCAAGCGCCCGGTGCTCGATCTCGGTGACCGAACCCTGATTGGCTTCAAGCCAGATATCTACGCGGCCGCTCTGAAGTAAGCAGCCCGTCACTTTTTGTAGAGGTATTCACATGTCCAACTCCCTGTTCAGCATTGCCTTTGGTGTCGGCACGCAAAACCGTCAAGGCGCGTGGCTGGAAGTGTTCTACGCACAACCATTGCTTAACCCTTCGGCTGAACTGGTCGCCGCTGTTGCGCCGATCCTCGGTTACACCGAAGGCAACCAGGCCATCACTTTCACTACCGCGCAGGCTGCGCAACTGGCTGAAGCCGTCAAAGGCATCGACGCCGTTCAAGGCAAGCTGCTGACCCGTCTGGCCGAGAGCCACAAGCCGCTGGTCGCCACACTGCTGGCCGAAGACGCACAACTGACCTCGACGCCTGAGGCCTACCTCAAGCTGCATCTGCTGTCCCATCGCCTGGTCAAGCCGCACGGCGTGAGCCTGGTCGGGATCTTCCCGCTGCTGCCGAACGTTGCCTGGACCAGCCAGGGCGCCATCGACCTGAGCGAACTGGCCGAGTTGCAACTCGAAGCCCGTCTGCGCGGCGATCTGCTGGAAGTGTTCTCGGTGGACAAGTTCCCGAAAATGACCGACTACGTGGTTCCGGCCGGCGTGCGTATTGCTGATGCCGCGCGTCTGCGTCTGGGCGCCTACGTGGGCGAAGGCACCACCGTGATGCACGAAGGCTTCATCAACTTCAACGCTGGCACCGAAGGCCCGGGCCTGATCGAAGGCCGCGTTTCCGCTGGTGTATTCGTCGGCAAGGGTTCGGACCTGGGCGGCGGTTGCTCGACCATGGGCACCCTGTCGGGCGGCGGCAACATCGTGATCAAGGTAGGCGAAGTCTGCCTGATCGGCGCCAACGCAGGTATCGGTATTCCGTTGGGAGACCGCAACACCGTC
>NZ_JBIUXX010000110.1:2143-9779 GCF_044744235.1 Pseudomonas sp. NPDC087346 | reverse complement strand
CCCAGCGAGCGGGCCGAACGTTGGGGCCCAGACCTTTGCTTACTTTGGGGCGTTTGCCAAAGTGAGTCGCTGTAAAAGCGAAACCGCCAGCCGCAGCTACCGAAGCAACGGATATACACCCAAAACCCCAAGAGCATGGTCGGCCCAAAGGCCGCCAAGTCTCAAACCACCGGAAAATGAATCCGAAACGCAGCCCCACCCATCGGCGAATCCCCCAACATCAGCTTCGCGTTATAACTCTCGATAATATCCTTCACCACCGCCAACCCGATCCCCTGCCCCGGATGCTGCCGATCCAGCCGCTCACCACGCTCAAGAATCCGCGCCCGCTGATTCGGCGGCACCCCCGGCCCATCATCCTCAATACACAACTCAACCCCGGCCAGGCTCTCACGCACACTGATGCGCACCTCACCCAGACACAGCCGATAAGCGTTCTCCAGCAAATTGCCCATCATCTCCAACAAGGCACCCTGCTCGATCGGCACATAACAATGCTCCGGCAAATCAAACGCCACCCGCACCCGCTTGTCGCGATAAACCTTGTCCAGCGTGTCGCATAGGCTTTTCAGCACCGGTTGCAGCCGCACCTGATGCCGCACCAGACCGCTTTTACGCAAACTGGCCCGCTGCAACTGATAGCTGATCTGCTGACTCATCCGCTCGATCTGCGATTGCAACACCCAGGCCTGATCGCGATCCTCCGGACGCTGCGCCATGTCTTCACTGACCCCCTGCAACACCGCCAACGGCGTTTTCAGGCTATGCGCCAGATCATCCAGAGAATCTCGATAACGACTGCGCTGCTGACGCTCACTGTGCAGCAAACGGTTAAGCGAACCGGTCAGACGCAGCAACTCGCGCGGATGCTGCTCGCTGAGACTTTCAAGGGTACCGCCTTCGATTTCATCGAGTTCCTGACTCAACCGGCGTAAGGCTTTAAGGCCCCAGGTCAAACCGATCCAAAGCAATGCCAGCAACACCAGCAAAGCCGCGCCGAACCCCAGATAGAGATTTTCGCGCAGGCCTTCAAGGGTAGATTCGTACTCACGCACCGGTTGCAGCGCGACGATACTGAAGGCCGCGCTCTTGCCACCGAGCAGTTTGACTTCCACGTCGTAGACGAAGAACTCCTGTCCACTGGCTTCGCGAATCCGCGCAAACTCGTTGCCCTTTCCGTCGTAGCGCGGTTTGTAGTTGATCTGCTCTTCCTGCGTGCCTTTGGAACGCCAGACCAGATGACCTTCACGGTCATAGATGTAGCCGAGCAAACGGCCATCAGTCAGGTTATAGCGCTCATCGGGCAACTGCGCCGGCATCACCAGCCGGCCATTTTCAATGCGCGCGGCGGAAATCAGCGTGGTTACATCAGAGGCCAGGCGTTGCTCGATCGAATCCTGCAACGCCAGACTGAAAGCACCCTGCATTGCCGGGAGCAACGCGAGCATGAACAACACCGCCAACGTGGTGGCGGCAAGCATTAGCCGAACGCGTAGCGAACGGATCAAGTGCAGCGCTCATTGAACAAGTAGCCCAGACCACGCACGGTATCGATCGGCTTGAAACCGGCCGGCCCTTCGAGCTTGCGACGCAAGCGACCGACCAGCACTTCGATCACGTTCGGATCGCGCTCGTCGTCATCCGGATAGAGTTGCTCCATCAGGCGATCCTTGGGCACCACTTGCTGGTGATGGCGCATCAGGTATTCAAGAATGCGGTATTCGTATGCGGTCAGCGCCAGCGGCTGTTCGTCGAGCGAAGCCTGCTTGCGATTGAGGTCGAGCAACAGCGGGCCGGCAACAATGGTCGATTGGGTAAAACCGCTGGAGCGACGCAGCAGCGCATTCAGTCGCGCTTCGAGTTCTTCGAACTGGAACGGCTTGACCACATAGTCGTCGGCGCCGGCGGCCAGGCCTTCGACCTTGTCCTGCCAGTTGCCACGCGCGGTGAGAATCAGGATCGGAAAACTCTTGCCGCCAGAGCGCAGTTCACGGATCAGATCAAGGCCACCCATGCCCGGCAGACCGAGGTCAATCACCGCCAGGTCAAAGTTGAACTGACCGGTCTGGTACAGCGCCTCCTCCGCATTGGCCACGGCTTCGACCACGTGGCCGCTCTCCGTGAGACGGGTTTGCAGGTGATGGCGCAACAGCGCTTCATCTTCGACGACCAACAATTTCATAACGCTCTCCCGGGTAAATCAGAATCTCCAACAGCGTACCTGTGGAATCGCCGAATCTTCACTCGCACAAGGCTGACTGCCAGGAACTCCTGACGCAGTCTAATGCCATTGTGCGAGCTGGCGAAGCCAGACGTTTGGCGTGGCTGTGATCCAGCAGCAGTTGTTCAAACAACACGGCACGATTTGAGTATGGCACTAGGTTACTGTCCGTCCCCTGTACCGCCCCTGAACGTTCCTTGAACCTCTGTCGAATCAAATCGACTAGGCTGTTTTGACCACTTTCGATAAGGAGACCGACCATGCGCCTGTTCCTCACCCTCGCCTTGCTGACGTTAAGCAGCCTCACTCAAGCTGCAATCAAGACTGAGGAAATTCCCTACCAGAGCGCCGACGGCACCAAGTTGATCGGTTATTACGCCTACGACGACGCGATAAAAGGCCCGCGCCCGGGCATTGTGGTCGTCCACGAATGGTGGGGCCTGAACGATTACGCCAAGCGTCGCGCACGGGATCTCGCCGGACTCGGTTACAACGCGCTGGCAATCGATATGTACGGCGAAGGCAAGAACACCGAGCACCCGAAAGATGCGATGGCGTTCATGCAGGCCGCCAATAAAGATGCGGGCGCTGCGAGCAAACGCTTCGAGGCCGGACTGGATCTGTTGAAGAAACAACCGCAGACCGATCCGCAGAAACTCGGCGCCATCGGTTACTGCTTTGGCGGCGGTGTGGTGCTCAACGCAGCGCGGCAGGGCGAGCCATTGGCGGGCGTGGTGAGTTTCCATGGCGCGCTGGCGACCAACACGCCGGCGACACCGGGCAGCGTCAAAGCCAAAGTGCTGGTCGAACACGGCGCACTCGACAGCATGGTCACGCCGGACAACGTCAGTGCGTTCAAGTCTGAGATGGACAAGGCCGGCGCCGACTACACCTTCGTCAGCCTCGATGGCGCAAAGCACGGCTTCAGCAACCCGGATGCCGACCGTTTGAGCCACGGCGATCACGGTGGCCCGGATATCGGCTACAACAAGGCAGCGGATGAAAAATCCTGGGCAGACATGAAAGCGTTCTTCCAGAAAATCTTCAGCTAAACACCCTTCTCTGTTGGAGCTGCCGCAGGCTGCGATCTTTTGATCTTGTTTTTAAAAGGCAAAATCAAAAGATCGCAGCCTGCGGCAGCTCCTACATGATTGCGGTGTTGCCACTTGCCAGTAAAATGCCCGCCATGAATTCAACCCCTACCCTTCCCGCTTGCTGCACGCCGCTCGACGCTCATTGGCCGTTGCCGCACACGTTGCCCGACACCGTGTTGCTGAGCACCCATTTCGATCCGGCCCGATTGCTCGGCGATGACTTCCAGCGCAGTGCCGTCGAGGCGCCTGCGAGTATTCAGCGTTCAGTGGCCAAGCGTCAGGCAGAGTTTCTCGCCGGGCGAATCTGCGCCCGCGCCGCATTGCAACAACTGGAAGGCTCCAGCGTGGTCCCGGCAATTGGCGAAGATCGCGCACCGGTGTGGCCGGCGCACATCTGCGGTTCGATCACCCACAGCACCGGCCGTGCCGCCGCTATCGTCGCCAACAAACAGCACTGGCGCGGTTTGGGCATGGATCTGGAAAACCTGCTTAACACTGAACGTGCCGAGCGTCTGGCTGGAGAGATCCTCACGCCAGCAGAAATGCAGCGCATGGCGGCGGGCTCCCGCGATCAATTAGCGCTGTGGGTGACGCTGACGTTTTCGGTGAAGGAAAGCCTGTTCAAGGCGCTCTATCCGATTGTGCAGAAGCGCTTCTACTTTGAGCATGCCGAAGTGCTGGAGTGGAGTGAACAAGGGGATGTGCGTTTGCGGCTGCTGACGGATTTGTCCGCAGAGTGGTGCCATGGCACGGAGCTGGATGCGCAATTTGGCGTGCAGGATGGGCAGTTGTTGAGTCTGGTCAGCATCAGCGCTTGAGATCTTTGGGTGCCTGACAGGGCCTCATCGCTGGCAAGCCAGCTCCCACAGGTTTCAGGGTGTACACAAAATCTGCGTTCGCCGCGAACACTGTGGGAGCTGGCTTGCCAGCGATGGGGCCCGCAAAGCCAACACAAAATCTCAGCGGCGCTCCTGATTCCTCGGCCAACTCAGACTGAAACAGGCCCCGCCCAGACTCTTGCTCTTGCCAATGATCGCCCGCCCGTCATGCCAGTGAATGATCCGCCGCACAATTGACAAGCCCAAACCATGCCCGCCCGACGCCCGGGTGCGGCTGTCATCCAGACGCAGAAACGGCGTAAAAATCCGCTCCCACGCCGTTTCCGGTACGCCCGGCCCGTCGTCCTCGACGTCGACCCGGCAGCGTAACTGACCGACCTGATAACTCACCGTCACCTTCGAGCGCGCATGGCGCATCGCGTTGCTCACCAGATTCTGCAACGCACGATGCAGAAAGCGCGGCTCAGCCTCGACCCAGGCGTCATCGCAATCCGCCGCTGACAAACACATCCCGCGCTGCACCGTGACTTCGGCGCGCAACGGCGCCAACTCCTCGATGACTTGATTGACCAGCGCATCAAGGTCGATGCGCTGGAAAGTCAGCGCCGGAGAACCCTGCTCCAACCGCGCGTAAGTGAGCATTTCGTCCACCAGCTTATCGAGATCCTCGATGTCGTGATCCATGCCCTCGCGGTACTTTTCCAGCGCTTGCGGGGTGGTCGCCGTGCCGATCATCTCCAGCCCGAAACGCAGGCGCGCCACCGGAGTGCGCAATTCGTGGGACACCGCACGCACCAGTTCACGCTGGATTGCCAGCAACTGCTGCAAGTGCTCGGCCATGCCGTTGAACGCTGCCGCGAGTTTGCCGACCGAGTCAGCACCGCGAGCCGGCACCCGGGTTTCCAGACTGCCCTTGGCAATCCGTGTCGCCGCGGCTTCGAGACCGCGCAAACGGCGCTCCAACTGGCGCACCAGCAGATAAACAATCAAACCGATCAGGCTCAAGCCGAGCGCCGCGATCAGCACCAGCCATTCCGGTGGATACGGATTCATCTGATACAGCGGGCCGATTTCCAGCACCCACGGCGTGCCGACCATACCTGCGAACACACGGATCGAATCGCCACCCTTGCCCAGCGCCATCACCGTATCGCCCTCGGAAACGCGGCGACTCTGGTCCTCATCCATGTCCGCTTCGTTGACCGTGACCAGCCGCAGATCGAAACCGAAACCTTTGTCTTCCTTCAGTTGTGCCAGCCGTTTGGGCTGGTCGGCCACCGGCACCCGCACCAGCTCATCGGATAGCAGATAAATAGTCGCCCGAGCGAGTTGCTCGCTGATCTGCTGCACTTCGCCGACCAGCACAGTTTGTTCCTTGTCACTGACCAGTCGATAAACCTTCGCCGCATGCGGGCCGGTCTGCTCGACCAGCGCCTGACCGCGCAACACGCGGGTGCGCTGGGTCAGATCAAGATCGGTCTGGGGAAAGGTTTGCAGTGCCAGCGGAATCCCCAGCAAACGCTCCCAGACCAGCAACGCACGATGGCGCTCGGTCTGATTCATCGGTTGCAGGTTATCGGCCATCAGCGAGAACGTGCCGTGGGCCAGCCGCTCGCGATATTGCTCGCTGCGCACCTGATTGAGCAGGTGCAGGGCCAGCACACCAAGCACCGCGACCAGAATCAGCGCCGCGCACATGCCGCCATAGATGCGCAGGAAGATCGAGTTCACAGCGGCATGTCTGCGCAGGCTTCAGGGACGAACAGATAGCCTTTGCTGCGGATGGTCTTGATCAGGCGCGGATGATCGGGATCGTCGCCGATCTTCGGGCGGATGCGCGAGATACGCACATCTATAGAGCGATCCTGACCGTCGTAGCCGATACCGCGCAGGGCGGTGAAGATTTCTTCGCGGGACAAGATCCGCCCCGCGTTGGACACCAGCAGCCAGAGCAGATCGAATTCGGCGCTGGTCAACTCGATGCCGTTGTCACTGAGCCAGGCTTCACGCAGGGCGTTGTCGACCACCAACGGGCCGAATTGCAGACGACGCGGTTTTTCCGAAACCGGCTCGGCGCTGTCGCTGCGGCGCAGCAGTGCCTGAATCCGCGCCAGCAACAGCCGTGGACGCACCGGTTTGCACACGTAATCGTCGGCGCCAAGGTCGAGGCCAAGGATCTGGTCGGCGTCGTCGGTGCGTGCGGTGAGCATCAGGATCGGCCCGTCATAACGGTCGCGCACCTTGCGGCAGATGCTCAGGCCATCTTCACCGGGAAGCATCAGGTCGAGGATCACCAGATCCGGCTGCTCCTTGATGATCCGCGCCGCCGCCAGCGCCCCATTGCCTTCAATCGCCACGCGCAGTCCATTGGCTTGCAGGTATTCGCGGGTGAGTTCGGCCAGACGCTGGTCGTCCTCGACTATCAATACCTGCCAGGCTTCTTGCTCCACCGGTGACCTCTGCTTTTCATTTTTATTAATAGAAGAACCACGCCAAACACAAATTCTGTAGGAGCTGTCGAGTGAAACGGGGCTGCGATCTTTTGATCTTGCTCTTGAAGGTCAAAAGATCGCAGCCTTCGGCAGCTCCTACAAAGGCAAACTGCATCGATGATCCTCCCGTCTTTTTGTCATGTTTTGGGAGGATAAGAATGCGTATGCATGGGCCGATTGTATAAACGGCGTACGACGAGAACACAAGTCGCTAAATGCGTTCGGACAAGGCGGTTTTTTGTGATAGGGTTCGCGCCCTTAAAAATCCGCTGAAGCGTTTTTCCAGACAAAAAAACAGTGACAAACGGTCTAGCTCAGCAGGTTCGCGGCCTACACGCTCTTTCGCTCTTTCACACACAATTTACGCACAGGTTTATCCACAGGCTGTGCGTTGCAATCCCCCCCCAAAACGCATTATCTTGTAGCCCGAGCGCAAAAAAACCCTACATGTAGGGTTTGACGCTAAAAAACCAAACACAAACCGGACAATGATTTCAAGGCTTTTTATTGCCATTGTCGGGTTGAACCAAACGTATTTTCAGAAGACCAAACCGCACTTGCGGATGGCTACTGTTTTTCAGCCGACCACGGCGATAACGGTACGGGTGTTGCAGTCCGAAACTGCCCCCCAACGGAATGCGGTTTCACGCGTACAGCGCGAACCGAAGACTTCGGCATGGAAGCGGCGCCCACAAGGCCCCTTCCTGAACTGTCCCGAAGTCGTTATGCCCGGCCCCCGCCGGTTGTAGTGCTTCAGGACGGAACGGTGGGCACCGTGATGGTGCCCAAACAAACATAGAGAACGTGGAGACACCCATGCAAACCGACACAACTCGCGAGAACCCGCAGGGCACCTTGCCGCAGGCCGCTGATTCGAATTATTATATTTATTAAAAATATAATTTAAAACTTATATTTATAAATATTAATTTAAATTTATTTAATTAAAAATATTAAAATATAAAATTATATATAAAAAAATATTTTATA
>NZ_JBIUXX010000110.1:978-2133 GCF_044744235.1 Pseudomonas sp. NPDC087346 | reverse complement strand
CACGACACCGTTGCCCGCCTGACCGAACAAGTCACCGCGACCTTCAAGCGTCGCATGCCTTCGGGCGGCACCATCCACATCGAAGAAATCCAGGACCAGGTCGAACTGGCCCTGATGCGTGCCGGCGAGCAGAAAGTCGCGCGTGACTATGTGATCTACCGTGACGGTCGTTCGAAAGAACGCGCTGCCCACGCGCCGACCGAAGAAGCGGTCAACGCTCACCCATCGATCCGCATCACCCGCGCCGACGGCAGCTTCGCGCCGCTCGACATGGGCCGCCTGAACACCATCGTCACCGAGGCCTGCGAAGGTCTGGAAGAAGTCGACGGCGACCTGATCCAGCGCGAAACCCTGAAAAACCTGTACGACGGCGTGGCCCTGACCGACGTCAACACCGCTCTGGTGATGACCGCCCGTACTCTGGTTGAGCGCGAGCCGAACTACTCGTTCGTGACCGCCCGCCTGCTGATGGACACCCTGCGTGCCGAAGGCCTGGGCTTCCTCGGCGTGGCCGAAAGCGCTACCCACCACGAAATGGTCGACCTGTACGCCAAAGCGCTGCCGGCCTACATCGCCAAGGGTATCGAGTTCGAACTGCTGAACCCTGTGCTGGCTACCTTCGACCTGGAAAAACTGGGCAAGGCGATCAACCACGAGCGCGATCAGCAATTCACCTACCTGGGCCTGCAAACCCTGTACGACCGTTACTTCATCCACAAGGATGGCGTGCGTTTCGAACTGCCGCAGATCTTCTTCATGCGCGTGGCCATGGGCCTGGCGATCGAAGAGAAGAATAAAGAAGACCGTGCGATCGAGTTCTACAACCTGTTGTCGTCCTTCGACTACATGTCCTCGACTCCGACCCTGTTCAACGCCGGTACCCTGCGTCCACAGCTGTCGAGCTGCTACCTGACCACCGTGCCGGATGACCTGTCGGGCATCTATCACGCGATCCACGACAACGCCATGTTGTCGAAATTCGCTGGTGGCCTGGGCAACGACTGGACTCCGGTGCGCGCACTGGGTTCGTACATCAAGGGCACCAACGGCAAGTCGCAAGGCGTGGTTCCGTTCCTCAAGGTAGTGAACGACACCGCCGTAGCCGTTAACCAGGGTGGCAAGCGCAAAGGCGCTGTCTGTGCCTACCTGGAAACC
>NZ_JBIUXX010000110.1:0-968 GCF_044744235.1 Pseudomonas sp. NPDC087346 | reverse complement strand
AACACCGCCAACTGGATCCCTGACCTGTTCATGAAGCGTGTCTTCGATGACGGCCCGTGGACCCTGTTCTCGCCATCCGAAGTACCGGACCTGCACGACCTGACCGGTAAAGCCTTCGAAGAGCGTTACGAGTACTACGAAGCTCTGTCCCAGTACCCGGGCAAGATCAAGCTGTTCAAGACCATTCAGGCCAAAGACCTGTGGCGCAAGATGCTGTCGATGCTGTTCGAAACCGGCCACCCTTGGCTGACCTTCAAGGACCCGTGCAACCTGCGTAGCCCGCAGCAGCACGTTGGTGTGGTTCACAGCTCGAACCTGTGCACCGAGATCACCTTGAACACCAACAAGGACGAGATCGCTGTCTGCAACCTGGGCTCGATCAACCTGCCGAACCACATCGTCAACGGCAAGCTGGACACCGCCAAGCTGGAACGTACCGTGAACACCGCCGTTCGCATGCTCGATAACGTTATCGACATCAACTACTACTCGGTGCCACAAGCGAAGAACTCCAACTTCAAGCACCGTCCGGTCGGTCTGGGCATCATGGGCTTCCAGGACGCGCTGTACCTGCAGCACATCCCTTACGGTTCCGACGCTGCCGTCGAGTTCGCCGACAAGTCGATGGAAGCGGTCAGCTACTTCGCCATCCAGGCCTCTTGCGACCTGGCCGACGAGCGCGGTGCTTACGAGACGTTCCAGGGTTCGCTGTGGTCCAAAGGCATCCTGCCACTGGATTCGCAACAGATCCTGATCGAGCAACGTGGCCAGAAGTACATCGATGTTGACCTGAACGAATCCCTGGACTGGGCACCGGTTCGCGCCCGTGTACAGAAAGGCATTCGTAACTCCAACATCATGGCCATCGCACCGACCGCAACCATCGCCAACATCACTGGCGTATCGCCGTCGATCGACCCGACCTCCCAGAACCTGTATGTGAAATCGACCCTGTCGGGCGAATTCAC